>DKVI01000045.1:0-183 GCA_002491115.1 Lachnospiraceae bacterium UBA7182
AGCGGCCATAATTATAAGCCGACGACGACAATCACGTTAAAGGGGCTTTGGCTGGAAGAATTGGGCTTTGGGGCGGGGACGCTCCTGACGGTTCGGTGTGAGGAATGGAAGCTGGTCATTGAGCCGAGGGAGTCGGTGGATTACATTGATGTGTTTGAAGAACAGCAGTTAAGCATGGTGGCA
>DKVI01000045.1:550-4517 GCA_002491115.1 Lachnospiraceae bacterium UBA7182
TCGGTTCACAAAAAGGGGGTACGGGAAGACGACAACTACGTTCAATCTGGCGTACTGCCTGCGGAAGATGGGGAAGAGGGTTCTGGCCGTGGATTTTGACAGCCAGGCAAATCTGACAACGTGCTTCGGTGTGGAGGATACGGGGGTTTTGGATGATACTATCGGGCATCTGATGATGGCGCAGATTGAGGATATGAAGCTGCCGTCCCTGAAGAAGTACATACGGACGAAGGACGGGGTGGACTTCATCCCATCGTCTATTTATCTGTCGGTTGTGGATGCGAAGCTGCGGCTGGAGATGGGGGCGGAGAAGATGCTGTCCGGGATTCTGGAGCCGCTGCGGGAGAAGTATGATTACATTCTGATTGATACCTGTCCGTCCCTTGGGACTTTGACTTGCTTTATAGGAAATTCCGATTTTTTTTGAGTGATCAAACAAACAGGAGCCAATCGAACATATGTTAGAAAGGCTCCGGATGCGCGCATGACAATAAGACAAATGGATTTTAGAAGATATAAAAACCTTCAACCCCGGCTTCGTCGTCAAATAAGTCATCTTCATTCAGAAAATAATCCATATCAGGAAGCTCATCCTCACTCATGTGGCGAATGTCCCTGGATGTCATTCCTTCTGGTGGATTATCCATATATTTTTTTCGCAGTTTCTCTGTGTCCGGGTTCATATGGCTGCCTCCTTTAAAAGGAGTATACCATATGGATAGAGTTTAAGGAAGTCATGCGGATGACCTTCTTCCACGAGAACGGGACATGATCTTCTCGTACATTTCTTCCAGAGAAACGCGCTTATGGTTAAAATAAAGTTCTAAAAAGTGCATGGTTGTGCCGCATTCGCATTTTAATGGATCATAGCCGAAAGCGAAAAAGATGGCGGTGCGCCATTGGTTAAAGCTTCTGTAAATGGAATGCTTTTCGCGTGAGACAGCGCGGAAAAGTTTTTTGTCGATTTCCCGGTGTTGGGCGTAAATGCCGCCATAACGGACCATTTTGTAATGTTTTTCCGGGATATGCTGTATGAGCCGCGTGATAAATTCCATAACCGGGATGGTTTCTTCCACATATGCGTCGTCTTCATGCCGGTTGTAGTGGAAGGTAACGGAGCTGCCGTCATATTGATTGATCCGGGAGGAGGCAATCACAGGGCGTCCAGGATAACGGCCAATGTATTTCAGGACCGTACCAGGGTCACATGTGTTAGGCCTGGCGTAGACATAGAAGCCATCTTTGTGCTCCTGGTAGCAACGGGCTTTTACTTTTTTAAAAGAGGGACCGATCCTGTTTTCCAGTTGGTTAAGCAGGACAGTACGGAAGGCGTTGCGGAGACAGGCATAGTTGAAATGCCGGATGTGGCGCCAGAAACCGTTGTCACTGTAACCGCCTTCGGAAATGAGGCAGTGGATATGTGGGTTCTATTTCAGGTCCCTGCCGAAGGTGTGGAGAACAAGGATAATGCCGGGTGTGAAATTCATGGATTTGTTTTGTTTAAAAAACATGTGTGATACAACATTGTTCACGGAGTGGAAGAGGCAGGCAGGGCAGAAGCGGCTGTGGCAGCGGAAAGGGACAAATTTGAGCTTACCGCAACATAATGGTCAGTGAAAATCTGCTGTAAAATATTCATAATACTATTATGCAGGAAAAAGACACAAAAAGAAACCCTTAAATCCCCCATGAATGGGGGCAAGGGGGTTGAGGTGTCGAAGACACTTTTTTATTCCTGATTACTACGGCGGGGACGGACCGGCATTTGGTGTGTTTTGAGCAGCATCAGAAGGCGGAGGATATTCTGTGCGGAAGGAAGGCGGACCCAACATTTTATCCGGTGATCTATGGGGCGGTGGATGATGCGGACTGGACTTCGGAGGAAGTGTGGTATCAGGCAAACCCGTCTCTGGGGCATACGATTGACATCGGCAAGGTGCGGAATGCGTGTATGAGTGCCAGGGACAATCCGGCGGAGGAAAATATTTTCCGGCAGCTTAGGCTGAACCAGTGGGTGAAGCAGTCTACACGGTGGATGCAGATGGAGAAGTGGGATGCCTGTGCTTTCCCGGTGGACGAGGGGGAGCTTCTGGGGCGGTTATGGGTTTATTGAGAGTTTTATAGAGGATTTGGGGAAGAGGTTTCACATAAAGGAGATTGCTTTTGACCGGTGGGGAGCGGTGCAGATGGTCCAGAACCCGGAGGGGCTTGGGTTTACGGTGGTTCCGTTCGGGCAGGGGTTCAAGGATATGTCGCCGCCGTCCAAGAGGCTGATGGAGCTGGTCCTGGAGAGGAATGTTGCCCACGGCGGGCATCCGGTGCGGCATGGCGGGAGCACGGGGAGCATGTATGACGAGAGGGGGATTTTGTCCTTTTAATGTTGGCGGATTTCTGGTATACTGGATGGCATAAAATGGGAGTGTGGAGGTGCGGTTTTATGTCAAAAAAGTTGCCTAAAAGATATGTATCCGAAAATGCTGTAAAACGTGCCCTTAAAATAGATTCTTTTCGTAATTTGTCTAAAGATAAGATTATGCAGTTTGCGTCAATGATTCCTTATATGGATAAGGAAGTGGCGATAGCGATAATAAATCAGTTTCCTATATTTGCAGATTTTGGAAAGACGGCAATATCCAGCTATATGCAGATGTGTGATTATATTCTTGAAAAGAATAGGGAAAGTCAGGCGGCTGTAATTCAAGGGTATCAGACTATTCTTAATGCGTTAGCGAAAAGGATGGAAGCAGAAAATATTACAGAGGAAGAACGGAAATCTATAACAGAGGATATGATTTCTGTGGCGGACAGAATAGCAGAAGCAGACTTGCAAAACAAAAAGTTTTTAGAGCGGCAGGGGACAAAGGTATTGTGGGGAATACTTGGTGTAGCGGCACTGATAGGAGCGGGGATTGGAATTAACTCTGCGATTGGTGGCGGAGGGGAATTACCACAGATTGCGGAAAATGATGACGACGATGAAACAATGGCATAGTGTTTATCTTGTACGGAAAAAGCTGTGTGATAAGATTTTGTATCAGATTACTTAGTTAGTGGGATAAGGAGTATATTTATGAAAAATATTTTGGTTGTGATGGGCGGCGGCCGTCCGAAGGGGAATACGGCGCGGCTTGTGGATTCGTTTGTGAAAGGCGCGGAGGAAGCGGGACATTTTGTGGAGAAGGTGTCGCTGCTGAAAACGGAGGTGAAGGGCTGTCTGGGGTGTAATGCCTGCAGGTATGGGAAGCCGTGCGTACAGAAGGACGGTTTCAATGAGCTGGTTCCGAAGATTAAGGGGGCGGATCTGGTTGTGTTTGCGTCGCCGCTGTATTTTTGGACGATATCTTCTAAGTTGAAGGCTTTTATTGAGCGGTTTTATTGTATTGCGGAGGAAGACGCTGATCCAGCCTATGGACGGTATGAGAGGTATCCGGTGAAGGACAGTGCGCTGCTTATGACATCGGCGGATGGATTTTTCTGGACTTTTGAGCAGGCGGTTTCGTATTATCAGTTTGCGGTTGTTAATTATATAGGTTTCCATGACAGGGGCATGGTGTTGGCCGGAGGCTGCGGTGATACCAATGGGAAGCCGCAGATTGATAAGACGGGGTACTTACAGGAAGCGTATGAATTTGGGAAAAATATTTATAAGGAATGATATTGCAGGAAGCGGATCAGACGGGTGCAGGCAGTGGACGGAAAAGTGTATGAATATGAATCCCTGATCTATGAGGCCGGGGAGTCGGGCGGCGCTTATGTCATTTTCCCTTATGATATCAGGAAAGAGTTTGGGCGGGGACGGGTGAAGGTCCACGCCGCGTTTGACGGGGAGCCGTATGACGGCAGCATTGTGAATATGGGAGTGAGGGACGCTGACGGGAACATATGTTATGTCATAGGCGTTCGTAAAGATATCCGTTCCCGGATAGGGAAACAGCCGGGGGACAGGGTTCTGGTGACGGTCAGGGAA
>DKVI01000092.1 GCA_002491115.1 Lachnospiraceae bacterium UBA7182
GTACTTTTGACACCCACATCATAGTATCTTAATATAATGATTTGAGATTCCGTAAAAGGGAGGCTTAAAATTTGTCGGATGATAAAGTCTTTTTCATCAACCCGAATCATATATTCTTCAGGGTCTGAATCATGTGAACTGCTGGTATTCAGATTCGTTGCATCCATGCTCAGGATTTCTTCCGAGTATTGCTTTTGTTTTTTCTGCATCTTAAAACAGACTCTGAAAGTAATCTGGTTCAGCCAGGAGATAAACAGGCTGGGATCTTTCAAGGTATGAATGCTTTTCAGTACCAGTATATAGGCTTCCTGTATAGCGTCCTGTGCCAGATATTCATCACGAAGATACTGGCAGGCAAAGCGGTATTGCTTCTGATAAGTTGCTACATATAATTCGGCAAATGCGTCACTGTTCCCTTCTTTCGTATATTCTACAAGTGACGCTATATATTGATAGTCCAAATCCATCATGTCAGTATACTCCTTTGGTAGCTGTTACTGATGGATACGCTTATTGGAAAGCGCAATTAAGTCGGTGATCATCTTTATATGTTCTCCTTCGTGAAATGCAATACCATACTGATATTCTATAGACAGAAGGCCGGAAGAGGACTGGTTATAGGCTTGTACTTTTTCTTCCAGTCTGGACAGAAAGATGTCGATATCCTCCTGCGTTCCGTCTTCAAACACAGCAAGGAATTTATTTCCGCCGTTACGACCTACAAAGCATAAATCCACAGACACTGTTCTTAAAATATCGGAAAAGTCTTTGATCAGCCGGTTACCCTGTATATGGCCGTATAACCGGTTGATCTTGTCAATGTTTGTCAGGTCAAACATGATACATCCCAGATTTTCCGGCAGAGGCTTATCTAAATATTTTTCAATCATGACATCGCAGCCGAACCGGTTCGCCAGACCGGACAGAGGGTCTGAATGAACCGCATAATCCAGTTCCCGGTAATTGCTTTTATAAGAAGAAAAAAACATAAAATCCCGATAGATAAAAAGGAATGAGAGTCCCAGTGTTAGCCATAAAAATATACATAAAAGGCGGATGCTTGGGTCGGAAGCGACCAGATGGTACAGCCTGGAGTCAAACAGAATAATACAAAGACAGCAACCGGCAAGAACTATGTACAAGATCAGCTGGACTGTCTTGTATAAAAATTCATACTTTTTCATAACAAATTCCCCATTGAATATTTCTTGTAAACAGTATACCACATATTGGGAGAAGTGAACACGAAAAAACATATTTTTCGGTAATTTTTATTGGCAATCAAAAAGTTTGATGCTACAATATGCAATAAATATGCATATTACAGGCAGGAAAGGAAAAAATGCGGCATGAGCAGGAAATTACATGGTAAGTATGACGGATTAAAGTACGGCTGGCTGAAAGATGCGAAAAAAATGATTCTGCTTCTGATTGCCGTGTCTCTTGCTTTTCAGCTGGTGATAGGATTTTCTTTTGTAAGCGGGGACTCTATGGAACCGACGCTCCAAAGCGGAGAACTGGTTATGTATATAAGATTGAACAGAGAATATAAAAAGGGAGATGTGGTATCTGTGAGGAACCCGTCAGGGGAATATTATGTAAAACGTATTATTGCCGTAGCAGGAGATACCATTCAGATCAGGAACGGACAGGTCTATATAAATGATACGCTTTTAAACGAGCCTTACGTAAACGGCGAAACGTATGAGCAGGCAGGTATTGTCCGATATCCTTTAACGCTTCAGGACGGGCAGATTTTCGTTATGGGCGATAATCGGGAAGTGTCTGTGGATTCCAGAGTATTCGGTGTAGTAGGGAAAGGACAGATGAAAGGAAAGCTTCTTTTTCACGCAGGGTGGGGGTATATACGATGGATCCGGTAAAAACTGTAAATTTGCGAATTAAAAATCTGAAATTTTATGCCGGAATGTGAACCTTTTTTTTAAAAAACAGACTCTTAATATATAGAGATATATACATGAAGTATGTCCGAAGCCAAAGCAGAAGTAAGATATGGACAATTTTGGAGAAAGGAGAAGCAGCTATGAAATTGAATTTCAAAAGATGGCTCTCGCTTTTGTTAATAGTGATTGTAGCGGCGGTTACCTGTATTTGTACACCGAATTATTTTCTGTATGCGGCGGAAGGCGAAACCGGATATGCAGTGGATGAACCCGAACCGGAAATCACAAAACAGGAACTGGTACTCAAAGACGAGCCGGAAGAGGTTCCGAATGCAGGTACAGATGAAGATGTTTCATCGGATGATGAATTGGATATAGAGCAGACGGCCTATTTTTATGCATGGAAACCGGGCGCCGTAGATACCGGAGATAATTATCGGGAAACATGGTTTTATATAGGTACAGGAAGCGTAAAGGCTCCCGAAGCGGCTGCAAGCCAAAAAAAATATGATGATTTTAGTATGATCACCGCATACCCTGAAAATTACCCTGACCTGGAAATAGAAGGGAGCACATATACATATGATGCCAGTGGGCAGGAAAAAAATTCCTACAGAATTGAATGGAGTTATATTATAGATGTCAGTGGCGCCAACAACGGAGACGATGTAATTACAGGGGATAACTGTTATCATGTAGACGGCCGGATTGAATTGTGTGATCCGGAAGAAAGCGACCCTGACAGATATCAGGTAATATATGAAGGAAACGGCGGCGTGACCCGGTCAGGAGCGACAGTTTATGTGGACACCCAAACATATCCTGCGGGTTATGACCCGGTCTGTGCAGGGATAAATCCGTTTATAAAAGACGGCGCGGTATTTGGCGGATGGGTCATGAAGGATGACGAGACCAGAAAGCTCATTCCCGAAGAACAGACTTTTGTCATGCCGGATCATGACGTGACTTTGGTCGCTCAGTGGAAGATGCTGACGATTGACAAGACTTTTGCTTCTCCTGACGGTAAATCAGACTTTGGTGCGGGAGACAGGATTGATTTTGATATCACAGTGGCCAATACGGGAGATGTTTCGTTGACTGACGTTATCGTGACGGATTACCTTACCGGTGCTGTGATTGAGGAAAATCCGGATTATGAGACAGCGGAAACACAGACAGAAGGGCAAAAATATCATACGGCCAGGATGAACAGTCTGGCGCCGGGTGCTTCTGTGGTTGTAAAGGCTTATTATACGGTAAAAGAGGAAGACATCGGGAATGAGCATTTTACGAATACTGCATCGGCAGCAGCCGAGGATGTGCCTGCCGTAAAAAAAGAGACCGGAATCATTCCGATCGAAAGCATTCCGATACAAAATTACAATGCGCATATGACGCTTTTTATCACTACTTC
This sequence comes from Lachnospiraceae bacterium UBA7182, assembly GCA_002491115.1. GTDB lineage: Bacteria > Bacillota > Clostridia > Lachnospirales > Lachnospiraceae > Hominiventricola. The sequence continues at coordinate 3,319 of DKVI01000092.1, forward strand.
GGAAGCGGATGCCAAAAGGGTGTACGCACTGGGTGAGGCGATCACATATACGATTACGGTGATAAATGACGGAGATGTTGCTCTGAAAGATATCGTAGTGGAAGATGAACTGACCGGGAATGTCAAAGACAACGGATCATTTATGATTGAGCGTCTTAAGCCGGGCGAAACATCCGATGAGATGGTAGTGACCTATACGGTGGCAGATGCGGATGTAAAAGCGGGAAAGGTAGTCAATGTTGCCACGGCGGCAGGAAAGACGGATATTCCCGGTCTGGTGCCGAAGGATGCCGAAGGAAGGAAGGAAGACCCCGTAAGTAAAAGGGGAGCAAGTCTTTCTGTTATTAAAACAGCGGATAAGGTTACCGATGTAAAAGCGGGAGATGTGATTACTTATACGATTGTAGTTTATAATAACGGAGATGAAACACTCAGAGACGTCGATATTTTCGATGAACTGACAGGGGACGTCTGGCGTACGGTGGAACTGGCTCCGGGAAAATCCTGGCGTGACTTCGTAACCTATACAGTAACGGAAGCTGATATTCTGAACGGTTCGGTTGTCAATGTTGCGACAGTATCAGGTACAGGTTCGGACGGAAATGAAATTGATTCAAAGTCTGAAGCTGTAACCACATATACAGAGCCGATCAACACAGATTATACGGTTATCAAACGTATTTTAAACCCGCAGTCCGAGTATATTGTAGATGACAGCGACACGCCGATCCGATACGAGATTGCCATAACCAGTCAGGCCAATGTGACGCTTCATAATGTGGTCGTTAAAGACCGGCTGGACGGCGCGTCAGGGCAGGTTGTATTTACGGAACTGGGAAAAGGAACACTGAACGGAGATAACAGTGTGACAATCACACAGCTTTCGCCTGGTGAAACTGTAACCCTTAACTGTGAATATACGGTCAGAAGAGCGGACGCAGGTAAGAATATTATAAATACAGCCATTGCCGTAGCAGATCCGGTGGTACCGACGGATTCTGTAAATTCGACGCCTGTGATTCCGAATGAAAAGCGTTCCGTTGCGGCGCCTGCAGTGACAGAGCATATTTATACGCTGACCATTCATTACAGATATGCTTCCGGAAGGGAAGCGGCGCCGGACGTATCCGCACAGTATCTGGAAGGAGAGTCTTTCTATTACAGGTCGCCTTCGGTCGCCGGTTACAGACCGAATTATACATTTATCAAAAGCAGCAGTCAGGGAATGCCGGCGAGAGATGTGGAAGTGACGGTTACTTACAGAACAAATACATCCGGCAGCGGCGGAACGGCCGGGACAGACCCTTCTTTGGCTCCTGTGCCTGTGCCGGGTGCGGCGCCGGATCCGGCAGCGGGCGAAACGACAGATCCTGTTCCCCAGACCGTGCCTGCGGCAGACGACGATACAGCGGCGCCGGATGATGCGGTTCCTGTGGGCGGTATGATCCAGGCAGACGAAGACGGTAAGGTGGATATCATACCGGTAGAGGATGAGCATGTACCTCTTGGCAACAGAAAATTCGGCAAAGATACATATTGTGTCCTTCATTACATATTTACGATGGCAGGTATGGTCATATTTGCATTTTCTTTTAAGAGCAGAAAGAGATGCCAGGCAAGGATATCTGAATTGACAGAAGAACTTGAAAACGAAGAGCGCAGGAGGAAGTAAATGGCATATATTCTGGAACATGCTGCATTGGGATTTTGTAAATGGGATATTTTAGGTCTGATCGTTTTGGCTGCTGCAATTGCGGTATTTGTGCTGCAGAACCATAAACTTAAGAAAAAGCAGAAGGAACTGGAAGAGAAGCTTTCAGGAATTTATGCGGACGATACGTTTAAAATGAATGATCAGTCGTAATAAACAGGTTGAAAAGCCCCGCTGTCAGGTTAAACTGGCCGGCGGGGCTTTTTTGGAATGAAACGTGCAGGATTGCCGTAAAATATAGGGATTACATAACAAGGGAGTTTTTCTATGAATCTTTTATGGGCAGGTATGATGTTGATCGCAATTTTGTACGGCTCTTTTCACGGGACGATACCGGAGGTGACCCAGGCAGCGCTGGATTCATCCAAGGAGGCAGTGACTTTGTGTATTACCATGCTGGGGATTCTTTCCTTCTGGATGGGGCTTATGCAGATCGGAAGTGCCAGCGGACTGATCGCCAAATTTACAAAAGGCATCCAGCCGCTTCTTCGCTGGCTGTTTCCCAGGATACCAAAGGGGCATCCGGCGATGGAACAGATCGCGGTAAACTGTATTGCCAATGTACTGGGCCTGGGATGGGCGGCTACGCCGGCGGGGTTAAAAGCGATGGAGGAGCTTAAAAATCTGGAGGAGGAGCGGCGGGCAGCAGGGGGAATGATGGGTGGCAGACATTGTCCCGCTGTACCGAAAGGCGTAGCAAGCGACGAGATGTGTGTATTTCTGATCCTGAATATCTCGTCGCTGCAGCTGATCCCCATGAACGTGGTAGCGTACCGGAGCCAGTATGGGAGCGTAGACCCTACGGCGATCGTGGGGCCTGCGATCCTGGCGACGGCGGTGAGCACACTGGCGGGGGTTATATTCTGTAAGGTGATGGACGGGAAGCGGAGAGCGTGAATGTGGGCTCTTCGCTTTTAAATATAAGGCGTAAAAAGAATATAAAATATGATCTGATTTTATGAAACATAGAGTTATGCAATTTGTGTGTAAGGAAAAATATAGTGGCTTGAAAAGTGATAGTTGTTTTTATATAATAAAGTAACAGGGATAAGAGCGATAGAGTAAAGCAGAAGGGTGGTGAATATTCTTGAAAGTAGATACTATAACAAAAGACTATGTAAAAGATGTTGATATATTTGCAGATATTTTCAATTATTATATATATAGAGGTCGTCAGATCGTCCAGCCAGAGCAGCTTATCGAACGTGATACTGTCAAAATAGCACTTCCATATGGTGCAGATGGTGCAATGATTCCAGTTCAGCGTTTCCGCGATGTACAGAAATTGTACGTAGCAATGACAGATGGGAAAATGGAGTATGTACTTTATGGAATAGAGAATCAGTCAGAGATTCATTATGCGATGGCTGTAAAAAACTATTTATATGATGCACTTGAATATGCCGGGCAGGTGGAAGAAACCGCAAAATCACACCGGAAGGAAATGAAACAGAGGAAACTGCGGGGAAATACGGATTCCGGCAATAGTGGAAAAGTTCCGGAAACTGGTGAATTTCTCAGCGGTTTTTGGAAAGAAGATAAATTGATTCCGTCAGTGACACTAACTATATTTTTTGGAAGTGAAAAATGGGATGGCCCGTTGAGTCTGTTTGACATGATGGATGTGTCGGATCCGGATGTGCTTTCCTGTATGGACAATTATCATGTACATATCATTGCTCCGGCATTGATGACAGATGATGAGATTATGAAATTTCAGTCCAGTATGCGGGAAGTTATGCTTTTTATAAAATATTCCAGAAATAAAGAAAAACTAAATGAAGTGTTGGAATCTAATCAAAGACGTTTTCAAAAACTGGAGAAACGGGCAGTAGATGTAATTGAGGTAATTACAAATGCAGGAATCAAGTATGATGAAAGAGAGGTGGAAGTCGACGTGTGTCAGGCTATACAGGAAATTCGGGAAGAGGAACGCCAGCTTGGTGAGTTGAAGAAGTCAAAAGAAGCTGCGAGAAATTTTTATGAAATGGGTATTGAGATAGAGAAAGTTGCCCAGGGGGTAGGATATACAGTAGAAACAGTGAAACAATGGCTTGGGTTATTGGATGATAGTCAATGAGAGAACTGACAAAAGATACGGCGATGCAGCTGATATCCGAAATCTTGGTCTATGATAGAAAGAGGGTGGAAATACACTTCAAATTTAAGGATGAATGGGAAAATTTACTGGAAACGACTGGGATCGACCTTCTTCAAAAAAATTTTAATTTTTTCGTATCATTATCTTGACACAAGGGGGGTTAAAAGCGATGGAGGAGCTTAAGAATCTGGAAGAGGAGCGGCGGGCAGCAGGCGGCATGTCCGGACATCCTCCGGCAGTGCCGAAAAGCGTCGCGAGCGATGAGATGTGCGTGTTCCTGATCCTGAATATCTCGTCGCTGCAGCTGATCCCCATGAACGTGGTGGCGTACCGGAGCCAGTACGGGAGCGTGGATCCTACGGCGATCGTGGGGCCTGCAATTCTGGCGACGGCAGTGAGTACGCTGGCGGGGGTTGTGTTTTGTAAGGTAATGGATGGGAAGCGGAGAGCGTGAAAGGACAAGATAAAAAAACAAAATACAGAATCAAATGTGACATGAAAAGGAGCTGTCAGAAACGAACAGCTCCTTACTTGAAAAATCATATACATTTTTTGACCAGTTCCGCATCATTTAGTGCCAGATCCAACAGATGGCTGAGAATTTTTGCATAGTCTGGTCCAAATGATTTGATTATTTTCATGTTTCCTGGTGAGATCTTTATAGTTACTTTGTCCATTTTATGGAATTGCTTTAGCATATCGTCTGTCATCTCCGGACAGTCATCGTCAAAGGTTATGGGCATTTTTTCTGCGGCTTCAAGTTCAGCCAGTTCTTCCGGAGTTAATTGTGCCGGTAAGCTATTCATCGTAATCTTCGCCATGTTCATACCTCACTTTCTCAGGCTCCGTTGCGCGGCGGGCAGAAATAATGTGAACAACGTTTTCCGTTTTAAAAGTACAGACAACGAAAATTATCTTTCCTATCCTGCCTAAAATATCGTATCGTTCTTCTTCGGGATGTTCTTCATCATATCGTATCAGTTTATTTTCATCAGCAAATACTTTGGAAGCTGTTTCAAAGCGAATTCCATGTTTTGCAAAATTAGAAGCAGCTTCTTCATCATCCCATTCGAAAATGGCATTTTCGTAATCAAAATCAAAGAATTCATACATCTTTAAACTTCCCTTTCTTTATTATTTTCCAGGAAGAAAAAGTAATCAGACAAAATTATAATAACATAAAAAGAGTATTGATTCAATGGAAAAGTCTGATTTGAAAGATCAGATCATGAAATAAATTTGAATTTAAGGATAAATGGGAAAATTTACTGGAAAATCTGGAAGATCATCACGTGGCAAATATTTTGAACTACAGATTCAATGATAGTATCTGACTTCTGTGCTATAATTTTGGATGATAGAGAAAATTACAACATCGGAGGAATGAGCAGATGAAGATCAGGACAGATTTTGTAACAAATTCAAGCAGCAGCAGTTTTATTATTGCCAGAAAAGGAGAACTTTCGGAGCACCTTAAATAAATCATTATTGATTTCGTGCGGGAGCAGATGCTTGGTGAGAAGATGCTTTCTCCCGACAGTGCGGAAGAAGAAATACTGAAGGTATTTGATGAACATTACATGGGTGATGAAAAGCAGCAGGATATTCGTAAAGCATTAAAAGAAGGAATGACAATATATGGAGGCTGCATTGACTTTGAATGCTGTGATTACAGTTATGCTGAGTTATTAGAAAATCTTTGGGAAAAACTTGAAAATGCCGGAGAAAAGAATTTTGAAATAATTGACGGTGATCTCAGCTATTAAGGTACAAGATGAAGATACGAAAAGAAAAAAATTTTATTTCTCTTTTTGATTCCGGGACAGGCAGATACGTTCGTACAAGTATTATAAATAATGGAAAAGATACAGGTATCGATCCGTTTATGGCATCTTTTCCGGAATTGCTGGACGTTGGCATTATGGGACATTGTAAGCACGGACAGAGCGGTCTTTGTATTAAAGCGGGGATTGAATGTTATCAGGATGGCCTGCACCAGAGAAAACCGAATATGTACCTTGATGATTTTGAGAATATAGCGGCTCAGTGCAGGCAGCAGACGTATCAGTTTGCACTTGGCGGATGCGGAGATCCGGATCAGCATGAACATTTTCAGGAGATTCTTGAAATCTGTGCACAGGAAGGAATTGTACCGAATTTTACGACTTCCGGTTTTGGATTAACAGAAGAACTGGCATGTCTTTGCGGAAAATACTGCGGAGCGGTTGCGGTAAGCTGGTATCGCAGTGAATACACCCAAAGAGCCATTGATTTTTTGATAAAAGCAGGGGTAAAAACGAATATTCATTATGTTTTGAATAGATCTACTGTTCATGAAGCGGTGGAACGGCTGGCTTCCCGTGGTTTTCCGAACGGTGTAAATGCAATTGTATTTCTTCTGCACAAGCCGGTTGGTCTTGGAAAAAGGGAAAATATTATCACGGCTGACCATATGGATTTTCAGCGGCTGCTCCGAATGGCAGCTTCCGGAGAGACTGCTTATAAGACAGGGTTTGATTCGTGTACCGTACCGGCGTTGATTAACATTCAAAGTAATATCGCTGAGGACAGTTTAGATACTTGTGAGGGCGCACGCTGGTCGGCTTATATTTCGCCGGATATGAAAATGATGCCATGCAGTTTTGATAATCAGGAAATGCGATGGGCGGTGGATCTGAGAAAATATACCATCAAGGAAGCATGGAACAGCACGCAATTCGAGAATTTTCGAGATTATTTCAGAACAGCCTGTCCTGACTGTGAGAACCGGTTGTCATGTATGGGCGGCTGCCCGATCAGACCGGAAATTGTTGTTTGTAAGAAAAAAGCGCTGCCGAGGATTGAGAGAGAAAATGTATCCTACAATTAATATGAAAGCCACGGGAAGACATATCCGCCGGATTATGAATCAACGAAAATTTACGGTAAAGGATGTGCAGGAATATTTAAATTTATCCAGCGTACAGAGTATATACCACTGGTTAAATGGACAGAGTATGCCGACAGTTGATAATTTGTATGCGTTATCGGAACTTTTTCAGCTTCCTGTGGACGCAATGATCGTAGGAAACAGAAAAAATTATATGCTGTTTTCTGATAAACCGTTTTACAGACGGGCATACGTGTACTATATGGCAGTAAGGGAATTAAACATGTAAGAAGAATGGATAAACCGGATTAAAAGCAAAATAAGGACAGGTAAAGAGTTATTGCAAAAGGAGATAGATGAACTGTCAAAGCAATAACTCTTTTTTTGTTTAAAATCAAAAATTTACCTGATAAAAATTCTATTTGTGGTAAATCCTCCCTGAATGTGTTATATTAATGTGGTACAAAGAAACTGCATGCGGGTGAATGATTGTGTTTATGCGGGTTGTCTGCAGACCATTTATGGGGGTGGTTTTAGGGGAAAAAGAACATACAAAAAGACAACGTAGTTAAAACAAAAAATTATCAATTTGATAAAAAGGGAGACAAATATGATTGAAAAACTATTTAAACTCAGAGAAAACAATACGGATATGAGGACAGAGGTAATCGGCGGCGTTACTACATTTATGACGATGGCCTATATCCTTGCGGTGAACCCGTCCATGCTTTCGGCGGCGGGAATGGACGCGACAGCGGTACTGATGGCGACGTGCCTGGCTTCGTTTGTCGGTACGGTGGTGATGGCGCTTCTGGCGAACTATCCGTTTGCGCTGGCGCCGGGTATGGGATTGAACGCGTACTTTGCTTTTACCGTATGCGGGGCTTACGGTTATGACTGGCGTGTGGCGCTTTTGGCGGTATTTGTAGAGGGTATTATATTTATTATTTTGTCGCTTACAAGTGTTCGGGAAGCGATCTTTAACGCGATTCCCAGCGGGCTGAAAAAGGGGGTCAGCGCAGGGATCGGACTGTTTATCGCGTTTGTAGGCCTGCAGGGGGCGCATGTGATCGTAAACAGCGATTCAACACTCACCACTTATGTAAGCTTCGCTTCGCAGTTTCACACCCTTGGAATCTGCGCGCTGCTTGCGATTATCGGAACGCTGTTGATCGCGGTTCTTTATGCGAAAGATGTGAAAGGATCGATTCTGATCGGAATCGTTGTGACATGGGTTCTTGGCATGATCTGTCAGGCGGCAGGCATCTATACAGTTGATGTGGAAAACGGTTTTTATTCCTTATATCCGACGTTTGCCATAACGGATTTTTCGGCGCTGTCACAGACATTCGGACAATGCTTTGCGGGTGACTTTTCCGGTATAAACATTGCGAATTTTGTCGTTGTGCTGCTGGCATTTTTGTTTGTGGACATGTTTGATACCATCGGTACGCTGGTAGGTGTGGCTACAAAAGCGGACATGCTGGATGAAAACGAGAAGCTTCCCAACATCAAACAGGCTCTTCTGGCGGACGCAATCGCCACTTCCGCGGGCGCGGTGCTCGGTACTTCCACGACTACGACTTTTGTGGAAAGCTCCGCAGGTGTGGGTGCAGGCGCAAGGACCGGACTGGCTTCTATGGTGACAGGACTTCTGTTCCTGCTTTCCATTTTCTTCGCTCCGATCTTTACGGCGATTCCGGGTTTTGCAACCGCTCCGGCTCTGATCTTTGTGGGATTTCTGATGGTATCTTCGATCCTGCATGTAGATTTTGACGATTTGTCAGAAGCGGTTCCTGCCTATCTGTGTATGCTGGCCATGCCGCTTGCATACAGTATTTCCGAAGGAATTGCGATTGGAATCATCTCGTATGTGGCAATCAACGTATGCTGCGGCAAGGCGAAGAAAATCGCGCCGCTTATGTATGTGCTTGCGGTGTTGTTTATCTGCAAATATATTTTCCTGTAAAGGCTTTGGGCGTTGAAAAAAACGGTAAGGTAAGAAAGGGGTATGGGGTGATACATTGCAGGCCATGTGTTGCAAAGGGTGAAAGAAATGATGGAAAAGCATTGAAAAACCCGAAAAATATGATAAAATATTTTTATTAAATACATTGTAGTTGAAAGCCTGTTTTCTTTAGATAACAGGCTTTCTAAGACAGATACAGCAAAGAGGGGGCGATTATGTCAGATGAAAGCGATCGGGCTGGATATAGGGACGACCACTGTCAGTGGGGCTGTGGTGGATACGGACAGCCGGCAGGCATTGACGGTCAGGACGGTTCCCAATGAAAGCTTTATAAAGACCTCTCATAAATGGGAACGCATCCAGGACGCCGGTCAGATCGTAAGCACGGCAAAATCGGTGCTGGACGAACTGACAGGACTTTATCCGGATGTACAGTCCATCGGGCTTACAGGGCAGATGCACGGCATCGTCTATGTGGACCGGGAAGGCAGGGGCGTCAGTCCTCTCTATACCTGGCAGGACGGCCGGGGAAATCTTCCCGGATCTGACAAAAAGACCCTGTCGGACAGCTTAAAAGACAGAGGCCTTCAGGCATCGTCCGGATATGGTCTTGTCACGCATCTGTATAATTGTCAGAACAGCCTGGTGCCGGACGGGAGCGCATCCTTTTGCACGATCGGGGATTATTTCGGGATGAAGCTGACAGGACGGAAGACACCTCTTGTCCATGTGAGCAACGGAGCAAGTCTTGGATGCTTTGACTGTGAAACCGGGGATTTTAAAAGAGATAAACTGCGGGAGCTGGGAATAGATCTTCGCCTGCTTCCTGAAATATCCCGGGAGTTTTGTAAACTTGGGACTTATCAGGGGATACCGGTCATGACGGCCATCGGAGATAATCAGGCAAGTTTTCTTGGCTCCGTGGGAATGCAGGAAGATACCGCCCTTGTAAATATGGGGACTGGCGGGCAGATTTCCCTGTTGTCGAATCAATATTTTGATGCTCCGGGCATAGAGGCAAGGCCGCTTACAACGGGAAAATATCTGCTGGTCGGCTCTTCCCTTTGCGGAGGCCGGGCATACGCGGTACTGGAGCGGTTTTTCAGAAGTTATGTATCGGCAGCAGGCGGGGAAGGAACTCCTCAATATGATGTGATGGCCCGCCTGGCAGAAGCAAAGACAGTGGAGGAAGACAGTATGAAGGTGACCACTGCTTTTTGCGGCACCCGTGCAGATCCCGGGGAGAGGGGGGCGATCAGCAATATAAGTGAAGATAATTTCACGCCGGAGGGTCTGGTCACAGGAGTACTCACAGGGATGGCACAGGAACTGTATGACTTGTACGATGTGATCCATAAAGGCACAGGCATAAAAGCCGGACATCTGGTCGCTTCCGGCAATGGCCTTCGTAAAAACCCTGCCCTTCAGCGCATTTTCTGCCGGATATTTGAGGCAGATCTTACGCCTGCCCCTTACCGTGAAGAGGCGGCGTGCGGTGCGGCTGTGGGAGGACTGTTTTTATAAAAAGACCAAAAAGGAGGAGAACATATGGGAAAATATAACCGGATCTTTGTGATCGTGATGGATTCTCTCGGTGTGGGAGAGATGAAGGATTCAGAGATGTTCGGGGATGTGGGCGTAAATACACTGAAACATATCTCGGAATCCGTGGATACCTTTGAAATTCCGCATCTGAGGCGGCTTGGGATGGCAAATCTGTGTCCTTTAAAGCAGATAGAACCGGTGGAGACTCCGCTTGCCTACTACACGAAGCTGAATGAAAAGAGCCGCAGTAAAGATACCATGACCGGGCACTGGGAGATGATGGGGCTGGAAGTGACGTCACCCTTTAAGACCTTTACGGATACAGGATTTCCGCCGGAACTGATCGAAGAACTGGAAAAGCGCACCGGCAGAAAGGTGATCGGCAACAAGAGCGCCAGCGGAACCCAGATACTGGAAGAGCTGGCGGAAGAAGAGATTGCCACCGGCCATATGATTGTCTATACTTCGGCGGATTCCGTGCTGCAGATCTGCGGCAACGAGGAGACTTTCGATCTGGAAGAACTGTACCGCTGCTGTGAAATTGCCCGGGAGATCACGATGAAGGACGAGTGGAAAGTGGGAAGGGTCATAGCAAGGCCCTATGTAGGAAAAAAACGGGGTGAATTTAAAAGAACCAGCAACCGCCATGATTATGCTTTAAAGCCGTTTGGGAAGACCGCCATGGACGCGTTAAAAGAAGCAGGTCTGGATGTGATCTCCATCGGAAAAATCAAAGATATTTTTGACGGGGAAGGAATCACCCGGGCTTTGAAATCCAAAAGCTCGGTTCACGGCATGGAGCAGACGATCGAGACTGCCAAAGAAGTATTTCACGGATTGTGTTTTGTAAACCTGGTGGATTTTGACGCTCTGTGGGGTCATAGAAGAAATCCTCAGGGGTACGCCCAGGAAATTGAAAAATTCGATAAAAATCTGGGTATACTGCTGGAACTTTTAAAGGAAGACGATCTTTTGATCATTACGGCGGATCACGGCAATGATCCCACGTATAAAGGAACCGACCACACCCGGGAGAAAGTGCCGTTTCTGGCTTATTCCCCGTCCATGAAAGGATGCGGCGAACTTCCGGAAACAGATACGTTTGCCGCAGTGGGAGCGACAGTGGCGGACAATTTCGGCGTTGCCATGCCGGAGGGCACGATCGGGGTATCCCTTCTGGATCAGCTGATTCAGGTGTAGTGGGATAAGGTCTGGAAAAATCGGTAGGGTTGTTTCACGAAGAAAA
>DKVI01000055.1 GCA_002491115.1 Lachnospiraceae bacterium UBA7182
GCAGATTGGGAAAGTATTATTTAAGAAAGGTATGAAAGGGGGTATCAGGATATGGCTATGGGTGCGGCAAAGATCAGATCGGATATGCTGAAACAGACGGAAAAGACCGGTTCATCCGCTAAAAAGAAACTCGCAAAGATAAAAGCCAGAATACGGGCAGGGAGGCGGCTTACGCCGGATGAAAAAGCCTTCTTAAAGAAATATGCCCCGGAACTGTATCTCGAAGCCGTGGCAAAGGAAAGAGATACTTCGGCCCAGGAGCGCCGTGAGAAAAAGCGCAGGCAGGAAAAAGAGACAAAACGGATCAGAGAGCAGAAAAGAGCACAGGAAAGGAAGCTTCGGGAAGAGCGGGCAAAGGAACGGACCCGTAAAAAACAGTTGGAAGAGAAACGTCTTGCAGAGGACCTGAAAGAGCAGAAGATCGCAGACTACACCGATAAGAGAAAAGTCATGTCCGACGCCGCAGAGGAAAAAGTGCAGGAAAAACTGGCGTTTAAAAAGATGCAGTACACCGGCGCCATGGATCCCATGGAATCGGAGATCCGGGCATCGGAGATGTCGGAAGCTGCCGCCGATTTGTCCGGCCATCCTACTGGTATACCTACAGGCCGTGCGGCATATCGCGCCATGGCGAATATGGCGGAATTAAATAACCTGAAAGACGAAATCGACCAGTACAATCTAAAGGCCTGAAAGAAAGGAAAAATTTCTTGCGTTCTTTACGGATATGTAGTATGATACATACATAAATGAAAAGAGATTCTTCGGGGCAGGGTGCGATTCCCTACCGGCGGTGAACCCCTTTGAAAGATGAGGGAAAGTCCGCGACCCGCTTCGGCGGCTGATCCGGTGAGATTCCGGAACCGACAGTGACAGTCTGGATGAGAGAAGAAAACATTTTATACATGATTGTGTATGATATGCCCCCGGATTTTTATAATCCGGGGTTTTTGCATGGTCGGAATATCCGGCGCCCATCCGTTTTCTCCAGCGGAATCTCTTGGACAGTTGAAAGGAGAATGATTTATGAAAACAACAGCAACCGCACATTCCACAGCAGCTATGAACGGCAGCAATATCCGGACAATCGTCAGCGTAGGTATGCTTGCCGCTATTTCCGTTGTCCTGATGCTCTTTGAGTTCCCGCTTCCTTTTATCGCGCCCAGCTTCTATGAACTGGATTTCAGTGAGGTTCCGATTCTGATCGGCGCTTTTGCTTTAGGACCGGTGGCCGGCGTAATGGCCGAGCTTGTGAAGATTCTTTTAAATCTGGCCATCAGCGGAACAGATACGGCATTTGTAGGTGAACTGGCGAATTTTATCATGGGCTGCGCCTTTGTGATTCCTGCCTCTTTGATTTATAAGAGGAAAAAAAGCCGTAAAAATGCGCTGATCGGTCTGGGCGTGGGTGCGATTTCCATAACGGCGGCGGCCATATGTATCAATGCGCTGGTTCTGCTTCCCGCCTATTCCAAAGCCTTTGGCACGCCTGTTGAAGTCTTTATTGAGATGGGAACGGCGATTCATCCGTCGATTAACGGTATCTGGACCTTTGCGTTTCTGGCCGTAGCGCCTTTTAACCTGCTCAAAGGCATCCTTGTGTCTGTAATTACAATGCTGCTTTACAAACATATCAGCCCCATTCTGAAAGGAACCCGTTAGAGTCAGGATTGTTTTCGGAGAAAAAATGTGCTACAATCTCGATATATGAGATTGCGGCACTTTTTTTATGGGAGGCATATATGAGAGAGACAGCCTGCATGGATACGTTCTGCGCAGAAGATACCTTTTTGCTGGGCAGGAAGATAGGAGAAAAAGCAAGACCCGGCATGGTCATCTCCCTGGTGGGAGACCTGGGCGTGGGAAAAACGGTCTTTGCCCAGGGGCTGGCGAAAGGGCTGGGAATAGAGGAACCGGTCGTAAGCCCTACTTTTACGATTCTTCAGATTTATGAAAGCGGAAGGCTTACGCTCAGCCACTTTGACGTATACAGGATTGCGGATATCGAAGAGATGGACGAGATCGGCTATGAAGATCATTTCTATGGAGACGGTGTCTGTCTGGTGGAATGGGCGGATCTGATCAAAGAGCTGCTTCCTGAAGATGCCTGCAAGGTGGTTATAGAAAAAGATCCGCAAAAAGGATTTGAATACCGGAAGATCACACTGGAAGGATTGGAGGTATAGTTAAAATATGAAAGTTCTTGCTTTGGACAGTTCCGGTCTGGTTGCGTCAGTAGCCCTGGTGGAGGGGACTCCGAAAGCGTCCAGCCTGCTGGCGGAGTATACGCTCAATTATAAAAAGACACATTCTCAGACACTGCTTCCTATGCTGGATGAGATCGTCCGCATGACAGAACTGGATCTTAAGACGGTGGATGCCATAGCGGTTGCGTCGGGGCCGGGTTCTTTTACAGGGCTTCGTATCGGTTCTGCCACAGCCAAAGGGCTGGGATTTGCGCTTGACAGGCCGCTGGCGGCGGTTCCGACTCTGGAAGCGCTGGCGTATAATCTGTTTGGGACGGACAGGCTGATCTGCCCTTTGATGGATGCCAGAAGGAATCAGGTATACACAGGGATCTATGAATTTGAAGGAGAATGCCTGAAGATTCTGCATTCTCCCATGGCTGCGGATATTGCTGAAGTTGCGGATTTGCTGTGCGGATTTGGACGGGATGTGATCTTTTTGGGAGACGGAGTCCCTGTATATAAAGAACGTCTGCAGGAGCTGATGGCAGACAGGATGCAAAGTGCGGGCGTTCAGACTTTATGGGCTCCGGCTCATCTGAATAAACAGCGGGCGGGCGCGGTGGGAGCCAGGGCGCTTTGGTATCTGTGGGAAGGAAACACGCAGACGGCTGCGGAACATACGCCGGAGTACCTTCGCCTGTCTCAGGCGGAGAGAGAACGGGCAGAGCAGGAAGAAAAATCATGATCCGCCGGATGCGGAAGTCGGATTTGCCTGCCGTCGCGAAGCTTGAGGAAAAATACTTTTCTGTTCCCTGGTCCGAACACGCCTTAAAACAGAGCCTTGAAAAGCCGGAGTATCTGTTCTTCGTTGCTTCCGAAAAGGGGGAGGCGGTCGGATACGGAGGTGTTCTGAAAGTACTTGATGAGGGAAATATCCTGAATATTGTGGTAGATGAAAGGTTTCGGGGGCGCGGGATCGGCAGGGAACTTACCCGGACATTGTTAGAAGAAGGGAAAAGGCAGGGAATGCAGGCTTTTACCCTGGAAGTGAGAGTCGGCAATGTATCTGCCATCCGTCTGTATGAAAGCCTGGGGTTTGTAAGTGAAGGCGTACGGAAACATTTCTATGAAAAGCCTGTGGAGGATGCTCTGATCATGTGGAAAAGAGAGCCACAGCAGTGACAGTGATTCCCTATTTTCATTAAAACAAAGACTGATTATAATCTTCCATGTAGAGATCAGGATCACACGAGGAGGATAAAATATGCGTCAGTATATGGGTTCGGATAAAAGGACACTGGAAAAAATCGTATGCAATCAGTGCGGGCAGGAATTGAAACTGGAAAATGGAATCGTGCAGGAAGGCGTATTTTCGGGGGATGCCCGCTGGGGCTATTTTTCCGGATGGGACGGAGAACGACATTCTTTTGACCTTTGCGAAAAATGCTACAGACGTTTGATTGGCAGCTTTCGGCTTCCTGTCACGGTGGAGGAAGAGACAGAACTTCTGTAGGAGAGACTATGTTAGATATATGCTTGCTGGGAAGCGGCGGGATGATGCCGCTTCCTTATCGTTGGCTGACTTCCCTGATGGTTCGTTATAATGGAAGCAGTCTTTTGATCGACTGCGGGGAAGGTACACAGATCGCGATCCGGGAAAAAGGATGGAGCTTTAAGCCTGTGGATGTAATCTGCTTTACCCATTATCATGGGGATCATATCAGTGGTCTTCCGGGGCTTTTGCTGACTATGGGAAATGCGGAACGCACGGAACCTCTGACTCTGATCGGACCCAAAGGCCTGGAAAGAGTTGTGAACGCCCTGCGGGTTATCGCGCCGGAGCTTCCGTTTCCGATTGTTTTTAAAGAGATCGACAGAGCAGAGGAAGAATTTTGTCTGCATGGTTATCGGTTAAAGGCTTTTAAAGTGAATCATAATGTATTATGTTACGGCTATACGCTGGAACTGGACCGGGCAGGCAGATTTCATCCGGAAGAAGCGTTAAAGCTGGAGATTCCCAAGATATACTGGAGCCGTCTGCAAAAAGGGGAGACCGTTACGGATGGGGACAGGATCTTTACGCCGGACATGGTCCTGGGCGGACAGCGTAAAGGGATCAAACTGACTTACTGTACGGATACCAGGCCGACCCGATCCATCGTGGATAATGCCATGTATTCGGATCTGTTTATCTGCGAAGGAATGTACGGGGAAAAGGAAAAAGAGGCCAAGGCAAGAGAGCATAAGCATATGACTTTTTATGAGGCGGCAAAGCTGGCACGGGCAGCGGAAGTTAAGGAACTGTGGCTGACCCATTACAGTCCTTCTTTGAATCACCCCGAAGAATACATGGAGGAAGTACGAAAGATCTTTCCGGCGGCAAAGGCGGGAAAGGACAGCAAATTTGTCGAGCTGTATTTTGATAAGGATGAATAGATATTATGGAAGAAAAAAAACATATCCTGATTCTGGCAATCGAGAGTTCCTGTGATGAGACTGCGGCAGCAGTGGTAAAAGATGGCAGGGAAGTACTGTCTAATGTTATATCATCCCAGATTGCTCTGCATACTTTATATGGAGGCGTAGTACCTGAGATCGCTTCCAGAAAACATATTGAAAAAATTAATTATGTTATTCAGGAAGCACTTGACGGCGCGGGAGTCGGATTAAAAGATTTGGATGCCATTGGCGTTACTTACGGCCCCGGTCTGGTGGGAGCACTGCTGGTGGGCGTCGCGGAGGCCAAAGCCATCAGCTATGCGGCGAAGCTGCCGTTGGTGGGCGTTCACCATATTGAAGGACATATCTGCGCCAATTATATAGAAAATAAAGAGCTGGAACCTCCGTTTATCTGTCTGGTGGTGTCCGGCGGTCATACCCATCTGGTGGTGGTGCGGGATTATGGAACCTATGAGATTATCGGACGAACCCGGGATGACGCGGCAGGAGAAGCTTTTGATAAAGTGGCCCGCGCCATAGGGCTCGGTTACCCGGGCGGACCAAAGATAGACAAACTGTCCAGGGAAGGAAATCCGGATGCGATTTGTTTTCCCCGTGCCAGGGTGGCGGACGCTCCCTATGATTTCAGCTTCAGCGGCGTAAAATCCGCTGTTTTGAATTATCTGAACGGATGCAGGATGAGAGGGGAATCTGTGAATGAGGCGGACGTGGCGGCTTCTTTCCAGAAAGCAGTCTGTGATGTGCTGGTAGCCCATGCGATTCAGGCAGTACAGGATTATAAAATACCCGGACTGGCGATGGCAGGAGGGGTGGCTTCTAACAACGCGCTTCGCAAAAGCATGAGTGCTGCCTGCGAGCGGGAGGGGATTCCTCTGTATTGCCCTTCGCCGATTCTTTGCACGGATAATGCGGCGATGATCGGAGCGGCGGCTTACTATGAATATATCAATGGAACAAGGCATGGACTGGATCTGAACGCCGTACCGAATCTAAGGCTGGGAGAAAGATAGATGAAAGAAAATAAAAGCGTATCCTGTGTGGCAGTGGTGCTGGCAGGAGGCCGGGGAAAGCGGATGGGAACAACCGTGGCGAAGCAGTATCTTCTGATAGAAAATAAACCGGTTCTGTATTACTCCCTGAAGGCTTTCGAAGATTCGGATTTATTCGATCAGGTGATTCTTGTGGCGGGAAAAGGGATGATTCCGTATTGTCGCCGGGAAGTGGTGGAGAAATATCATTTTAAAAAGATAAGAGCGATCGTGGAAGGTGGTAAAGAACGATACCATTCCGTATGGGAAGCTTTAAAACTTCTGGAACAGAAAAAAGATAAAGAGCAATATGTGTTTATTCATGACGGTGTACGTCCCTTTATTGACGGGGAGATACTTGTGCGTGCCTATAAAGAGGTGACGGAAAGCGGCGCCTGTGTGGTGGGCATGCCGGTGAAAGATACGATCAAGATCGCCGATGAACAGGGATATATCCGGACGACTCCCAAACGCAGTCTGGTATGGCAGATCCAGACGCCCCAGGTATTTGCAGCAAATCTGATCATTCCTGCTTATAAAGAAGTGATCGAAAAGGAGCAGGAACTGTTGGAACAGGGTGTGCGGATTACCGATGACGCCATGGTAGTGGAAAATGTCTGCGGACATCCGGTAAAACTTGTGGAGGGTTCCTACTATAATATTAAGATCACCACGCCGGAAGATTTAAAGGTTGCCGAAATATTTGCGAAAAAAATGGGGAAAAGTGGTTGACAAATGCGATGCAGGCGGTTATAATATCACATGTCGCTTATGGAGAGATATCGAAGTGGTCATAACGAGGCGGTCTTGAAAACCGTTTGTCCGC
>DKVI01000100.1:0-33445 GCA_002491115.1 Lachnospiraceae bacterium UBA7182
CCCAGCACCACACCGGCAATATCACGGACGGAAAACACACGGTCTTTGCACAGCCGTCTCCGCCACCGGAGACTGCTGCCCTCCACGATGATCTGTGTCCCCGGTGCAAAGCGGCTATGTATGGCAAAGTACGTTGGCGGGTTAATAGCGGGAAGTTTTTCCGGAAGCAGGTTGTAGGAATATCCATTCCCCCCTGCGTATGCGGTATGCCAGGGACCTCTTTTCCAGTCCGCATAAACCAGCAGGCTTCTTCTTGTAAAGAAAAATCCAACCACCCCCAAGCCGGCACATAAAAGCAATAACTCCCGGATTATGCCCCACAGCCTGCCCCAATCTATTGCTGTTAATGGAACCGAAGAAGCGAAAACAGTCAAAAGAACCAGGAGCACTACCCAGAGGACGCTTGCCGCTACGGTACAGATTCCCACGGTAACATAGGCGGCAGTTTTAGAACGCCCCCATGAAACAGACGGTAGAACCATCCAATCACCAACCCCACAAAAAGCTGGAGCATGATACTAAAACTTCCTATCTGACATAAAAAGCATAAGAGCATCGCCAGGATACAGACGATCATTCCTGCGACGCTTCCTAAAATGCCCCGTAAGATACTTCCCTGCAATTCAGGGCTGATTTCATTGTTGGATTCTACTTTTTCGTCTAACATATCGGCTACTCCTTATTTGCATCTTTGATCCCACACTGCCGCCTGTCATGCTCAAAAAAACAGCTTTTTCACTGTACCATATTCTATCACAACCTATAGCACATTTCCAGATACCCGGAAGAGCCCTTTTAAAATAATGGTTGCTGGTATGAAACCCTGGTAATTCCGCCAGCACACATTGAATCTGCTGGAGGAATATGATACTATTTAAAATAGTAAATCGAAATTTGCTGGATGAATAATTATGAGTTGTAACGGAATTTTAATTTTGTCAATCACATGGATTATCACATCGTTAGTTTGGTTCTTTGCGATAGAAAATACTGTAGTTGGTATGATATGGCTATGCGGGGGAATTGTTGAACTAATCATCACATTGATCAGACGCAATAAAGAGAAGAAAAATTTGAGGAGATAAAATATATGATATTAAAGAGCAAGTATCCCATATGTGAATTTGACACCAGTAAAAATCCAATTATTCATCCGTCGAATTTCCTGGCTGAAAGTCTTCCGGAAAAATGTGTTATTACCTTCTTCCGAAAGGAGCTGGATCAATTTGTTGCAGAAAATAATCTTCCTGTCATTGGTTGTCTTAAATCGGAAGTGTTTGACATACCCATTTATGAATATGTGTATGGTGCAGAGAAACTTTGTATCACGATGTCATTTTGCGGTGCGCCCGGTGCTGCCGTAACGCTTGAAGAACTACATGCTATGGGATGTAAAAAGTTTATAATCTGTGGGGGTGCAGGGGCGTTGACAAAAGACAGTAAAGTTGGAGAAATCATTATCCCAACCTCTGCGGTTAGAGATGAAGGAACATCCTACCATTATTTAGAACCATCCCGCGAAATTGAATGCCATAAAGAAACCCTTGAGACTGTTATTTCGTGCCTGAAACAAATGGAAATTCCGTTTACAACAGGAAAAACATGGACAAACGATGCCATATACAGAGAAACCCCTGATATGATTGAAATAAGGAGAAATGAAGGATGTATAACTGTAGAAATGGAAGCGGCAGCTTTTTTTGCGGTGTCTCAGTATTATCATATTCCGCTTGCCCAGTTATTGTATGCCGGTGATGATGTAAGCGGTGAGGTATGGGATTCCCGAAATTGGAATATGCAAAAGAATATACGATATCATTTAATTTCCACCGCAGTTGAAATTATAAAGAAATTATAATGGGTTAAAGGAATCTCCCATAAAAACCCGATGTTGCCTTCGCGATCGGGACGAGAATGAATTTTCCGATATGCTGGAAATCCATGTGCTGGAACTGAACAAAGGACTCACCGGACAGGTGCAGGAAACCGACCTTTGTGTCCTCATCGGAAATC
Organism: Lachnospiraceae bacterium UBA7182; assembly: GCA_002491115.1. Lineage (GTDB taxonomy): Bacteria > Bacillota > Clostridia > Lachnospirales > Lachnospiraceae > Hominiventricola. Next base: position 2,014 of record DKVI01000100.1, read on the forward strand.
TTCTGGAAAATGCTGTCGCCGCCTGCCAGGAACCGCCTTTGTTCATGCCATTTGTTTCCAGCCATTCCGTTATCTCATCCGGCAAATCACTGCCGCCGGAATAATGGACAGACAATGCCTCGCCCATCCTGGCGTCCGGAACCAGTTTCGCAATCGCTGTCAGGCTCTGCCCGAACCGCCCGCCGCCATGGGAGCAGAAAGGAATAATCGTTTTTCCTGTAAAATCATATTCTTCCAAAAAAGAAGCAATCGGCATGGGAATTGACGCCCACCAGTTAGGATAACCAAGTATGACGGTATCATATTCTTCCATGTTTTCAACATGAACGGCAAGTTCAGGGCGCGCCTGCTCATTCTGGTCCCTCTGCGCCTCATCCAGCACGGTGTTATAGTCGGCAGAATACGGATTGACTAACGTAATCTCAAATAAATCCGCGCCCGTCTGTGCCTGGATTTCTTCTGCAATCCCTTTCGTGTTCCCGCCCCATGAAAAGAACGCAATCAGCACTTTCCCGCCTGTGCTTTCCGTATGCTCTGTTCCCGCACTGGCGACACTGCCGGTACCGCTTACCGCATTCCGTACAAGGCGTATGCCGATATTGAAGCTGCCTTTATCTCCGGCAAGCGCCGCACGATAAGCACTGCGCATATTTTTGGCAAAGTCATTCCAGCCTCCGCCCCGGTACACCCGCAGCGTTCCGGTATCGGCCCCGGTGGGATCTGTCTGTTCTTCTGTATCATAGGCTCCGTAATAATCCCAGACCCATTCACTCACATTGCCGTGCATATTGTACAATCCCCATGGATTCGGGGAGAAACTGTCGACCGGAACAGTGGTCTGCCGGTACTCGCCGGGCCCGGTGGTAAGATTTTCCTGTGAAAAATAGTTGTCCTCGATTTCATAAGGATAATGGCCGTAATAATTGCTTTCCTCCGCACTGATGGAAGTTTCCGTATTAAACGGCGTTGTGGTTCCTGCCCGGCAGGCGTATTCCCATTCCGCCTCGGTAGGGAGCCGGTAGCCATCCGCGCTACGGTTCCATGTTACGTCAGCCCCGTTCACCGTATACGCCGGCATCAATCCTTCTTTCTCACTTCTGGCATTACAATAGGAAACGGCATCCAGCCAGGAAATGTTCTCCACCGGCAGATCCTCCCCCGAAAAGCTGGACGGATTTTCCCCGGTTATTTCCTGATATTCGGCCTGTGTCAGTTCATAAGTACTCATATAAAAGTCATTGACTGTAACCGTATGCTGTACTTCATCCTCAGAACGCCATGCTTCCTCCCTGGGACTGCCCATCTGAAAGGCGCCTCCCTGAACCAGCACAAATCCTTCCGGTAACGGAACCGCCGCCGGATTTTCTGCATCGTTTCCTTCCGCATCCTCTGTTTCTTCCAGCCGGGCATCTGCCTGCCCGGTATCGTCTGCGGACTTGCCGTCCTGCCCGGCGGCACCGTTCCCACATGCACACAACATCATCATGACTACAGCCATGAAAATAACGCTGATCCTCTTCATTTCGCATCTCCTTTCTCTTGCTGTTCCTTCAACTCCGGATAAAAAAACAAGTGCGGCCAGAAAATGATATCTCCTGACTGCACTTACATTATATATCATAAATCTTTATATATCAAATACTTACCATTTATGCCTTACTTATGCTCGAAAGGCATTGTCCGATTCTTTCATAACCCTTCTTACTTATCAATAGCCTTTTTTGTTGAAAAAATATAACAGACGAAAGTTGACTTTTTCTTTCTTTTCAGTATAATAGGTAATTGGTCAGTTCGAAACCATCCTGACCTTAAACAAAACTAAGGAGATAACTGAATATGAAAGAAAACAAGGTATTATTTCTGACTCAGGCGGCGCTGATCGCGGCTGTCTATGTGGTGTTGTGTGTGGCATTTGCCCCCATCAGCTATGGGGAAGTGCAGGTGCGTGTGGCGGAAGCTTTGGTGATCCTGCCCTTTTTCACACCGGCGGCCATACCCGGACTGTTCATCGGATGTCTTATATCGAATCTGATCGGCGGTTCCATCCTGCTGGACGTGGTATTCGGAAGTATTGCGACTCTGATCGGCGCAGTGGGTTCCTGGTATCTGCGCTCCCATAAATATATGGTGATGCTTCCGCCGATCGCAGCCAATACGCTGATTGTGCCTTTTGTGCTGCGCTATGGCTATGGTGTGCCGCTGCCGGTTCCTTTTATGATGCTGACTGTGGGCATCGGCGAAGTGATTGCGGTGGTGATCTTAGGAGGCGTCCTTTTAAATGTCCTGGAACGCTACAGATACATTTTTCAGAATAAAAATTTTGCATAATTAGAGTATTTTAAATCCTCTGCCTGTATGCGGGCGGAGGATTTTTCCTTCTTACAAAAAACGGCAGAAAAAGAGAGGAAATAAAAAGCAGATCAGGCTATTCTTATTTGTGACAACAGAAAATCTGCACAGCATGATTTTTACCATGAACAAGGAGGACAGATCAAAAATGTATCATTTAAGGCTAAAAGGTGACCACTATGAGATGGGCAGGAAGCGCGGACATATTTTTAAGAAATGCCGGGTCTTTTTTCCGCTTTCGCTGGATGATTTTCAATGGGAGCATGGAAGGAGAAGCGAAAAAATTGTAAGAAAGTTTTTTCCGGAAATATGTGAGGAAATAAGAGGAGTGAGTGACGCCATAGGCGCGGACTATCTGCGTTTTGCTTCCTGGATGTTATGTATGGGCTGTTGCATGTACAACCTGGAGCATAATATTCCCGTCGAGATTCGGGGCTGTACTGCCTTTGCCTATGCAAAAGAGGGCAAGTTAATATACGGCAGAAATAATGATTTACCGCCGTATCTGCGGGAAGGCAGCAAAAGCGAGATCTATGCTCCAAAGAATGGAAACAGATTTACGATTACCACGTCCTCTTTTATAAACGGAGAGGAAGGGATGAACGAACACGGGCTTGCGGTGGCGATGACATTTGTGATGACTGACCTTAAAAAGATACAGCCGGGGTTTAACTCGTGTTTTATTGTGCGGTATTTGCTTGAAAAGGCAGATAATACAAAGCAGGCAGTTTCCGAACTTCGGGATCTGCCCATCGCTTCTAACTGTAACATTTTACTGGCAGATCAAAGCGGCAGTATGGTGGTAGTCGAATGCACGCCAACCCTTAAAAAAGTGCGTGAACCGGAAATCTTTCACGGGGACAGCATCGTCTGTGCCGCCAACTGCTTTGCTTCTGACGAGATGAAGCCCTATGACGATGCAAACGGAGACGATTATGAGGCGCACAGGCGTTATAAGGTTGTCATAGACAGTTTTTCTTCGGGGGCGATAAAAGATGATTATATTGAGACAACCAGTCGACTTTTAAGGGGCGACTATGGCTTTATGTGCCAGTATGACGATGAACCGGATTTTGAAACCGTCTGGAGTTCTATATTTGATTTAAAGAGTCTGGTCATTTACCGTGCGGAGGGTGATCCAAGAAAGAAGAAGTTTGTCTGTGATAACAGGCTCTTACTTTTGTAATATTTTTGGCATAAAAAACGGAGGTAATAATGAAAAGGAGAAACAATTATTTTAAACTGGTATTTGGGGTAGTTGTATGCGCATTGATTCTGACAGGCTGCTCTGATCATGACAGTACGGAGGAAAAAATTTTTATGGAAGTGGAAAAAGAAGAAGCGATAACGGAATCAGCCGGCGATTTCCCAGAGGCGGATACAGAAGATTCTGCCGAGAGCGTTGTAATGGAACCGGAGCTTGTCAGCGCGGACTGGTCAGAATATTTTAATGGACTTAATGGAGCGGCAGTTGTATATGACGTTTCGGACAGACGATATACAATGTATAACGGTGACCTTGCAATGACCAGAAGGTCGCCGTGTTCCACTTTTAAGATTATTTCCTCTCTGACCGCTCTGGAACATGGCATCATCACGCCGGAGGATTCCACGCGGACATGGAGCGGTGAAATGTTCTGGAATGAAGACTGGAACCGGGATATTGATTTTGGCGAAGCATTTCGCACCTCCTGCGTATGGTATTACAGACAGGTCATAGATGAGATCGGGTTTTTGACTTGGGAGAAGCTTGAAAAAGTCATGGAACCTGATATAATAGAAGATATAAAAAGGAAAGAAGGTATTTTGTATGAGTGAAAGAGAGCAAGCGAAACAAATCATTGATCAACTTCCAGAATACAAAATAGGGAATCTGCTACTATTTCTTAAAGGAATGCAATTTGATGATGATATAGAAGATGATTTATATTGTCAAAAACTATACGAAGATTATTTGAATGATCCTGATCCTGAAAAAGATGAAGGTATAACACTTGAAGAATTGGCGGCAAGAGAAGGCATAGAACTATGAAATACACAATAGTTATTAAAAAATTAGCTGAGAAATTTATTGTGAAGCTGCCAAAATCTGAAAAAGAAAGAGTATTAAAAGCAATTTATCAATTGCCGGAAGGTAATGATATAAAAGAATTAAAAGGGAAAAAGAATAAAGGATTGTATAGGCTCCGTGTTGGTGATTATCGGATTATATATACAATAGACAATGGGCAATTGATTGTTTATGTTGTGGATGCTGGAAATCGTGGAGACATATACAAAAGATATTGACAGGGGGCTGTCGCACTAAGTAATTAATTAGTGCGCAACCCCCTGATCAGCATTCCATAATCTTAAATCAGAAAGGACGGAAAAGGTAAGTTCCGCGGCAAGGGGACCGGAAGCAAGCGTTTCACTTTGAATATGGGAAGCAAAGAAGTAAGTGCAGCTGCCCTTTTCTATATATCCGATGAACCAGCCGGAAGTATTTTCTCCATTCACTTCCTCTGTGCCTGTCTTTCCAAAGAGCGTGCCGTCATTCGTTGTATAAAGGCGGATGGAATCTTTTATGGTTCGGATGTTTTCTGGTGAAAATCCGAACTGGTTGTCATACAGCTTCTTTAGCATTTCCACCTGTTCAACAGGTGATATTTTAAGGGATGCATTGATCCAGTAAGAAGAGGCGTCGCCTTCAACGCGCCGGTTTCCGTAACCGATATCCTGAATATACTCTTTTATGGATGACAGGCCGACCTGCCGGTCAAGGGCCTGGAAATACCATGTAACAGAGTTTTGCATGGCGGACTCTAAAGTCTGGTCCGCATTCCATGAGTCATAGATGTAATTTTTCCCATCCCATGGAATCAAAGAATGTTCCGGTGTGATGACTCCGGATTCCAGGCCCAGTAAGGCGCTGTATATTTTATAGGTAGAAGCTGGGGGGATGGGTGTGACGGCACGTTTTTTGTTATAAATCTGCCAGGAATCCTCAGCCGCGTCGTATAGCACAAAGCTGCCCCTGTAGCCTTCAAAACGATCGTCAAGATCCATATAGGTAATCGTATAGTCAGTCTCATAAAAGCGGCAGCGGTTATTTTCCGCCGCCTGTATGGACAGGACGGGGGCAGCTCCTGACAGAAAAAATGCGATGATACTGTATATTAAGGCACTGTGTAAATTTTTCCTGAAAGAAACCGGATGATAACCGGCAATGTTCCTGATACGTTTCTGCATTTGTCTCATATTCCCGTTGATTCCGGCCGCAAACGGAAACGGCGTCAGCGACACCTTTTCGGCAAAATGAATCAAAGTACTTCCATACGCTTCATAGGAATCCTGATTCAGAAACTTTAACACGAAAGTGTCGCAGGCAACCTCCCTGTCGTCTTTCATTTCTTTCAGCGCATACCATACAAGCGGATTGAACCAATAGAGTATACCGGTCAGGTTCATAAGATAATTGCCTAATGTGTCTTTGTGCCTGTAGTGCCCAAGCTCGTGCATAAGCATGTATTTTATGTCGTTTGCCTGATAGTCTGAAATCAGATGAATCGGCAAATAGATACGCGGCTTTAATAATCCGGCCATAACGGGCGATTTTAAAAATGCCGTACTGTAGACGGGAACAGGTTTTGTTATGTGCATTTCATAAAGACAGTCATCATACAGCCTGCGTACAGCCGGATTCTGCAACGGCAATGCAGAGTTTTTCATGTTGTTAAAACGGAGCATTGATTTTATAACCCATACAATCATGATAAGAATGCCTGTGATCCACAGGAACCACAAGATCAAACCGATGGTCGAGGGCGTCCTCTGGCTGACTGACAGACTGAAGTCATTCATCCAGTTTGCAGTATGGGACTGGTTTTGGGGAACAGTTTCCCTGATAACGGTTCCCATGGAGAATGAGGAACCATGCTTAAGACTTCCCAGCCATGTAAAAATCTTAAGGAAGCTTAACGGCTGAACCGGAATAAAGGGAACAGCCAGTAAGGCAAGCAGTAAATACCATACGTTGTAATGCATCCGGCTGGTCAGGCTGTTTCTAAGCAGATGCTTAATGAGCAGGAGTATTCCGATTATAATACAGATAAAAAGATTGCAGATGAAAAATCGAATCATAAATTCTGCCACACCGGTTTCCTCCCTTTAATTCCTGGAAAGAAGAGAACGGAGTTCTTCGATTTCAGCTTCTGACAATCTGTCATTGTTAATATAGGCAGACAGCATAGACGCAATATTGCCGTCATAAAAACGGTTGAGGAAGGTATTGCTTTCCTGCCTGATATACTCGGCTTCGCCTACCAGCGGCGTATATACAAATACCCGGCTTTGCTTTTCGTAAGAAAGAACCCCTTTTGTGACCAGGCGTTTGATCAACGTCTGTATGGTCTTAGGACTCCAGGTTGTAGTTTTTACCAGGCGGTCCGTTATTTCATTTGTGCTGATCGGCGCATGTTTCCATACTATTTTCATGACTTCAAATTCAGCTTCTGATATCTGGGGCAGGGCTTTCATTTGCAGGCACCTCCTAAAATATTACTGATGTAATATATTATAATATGGAGAGACCGGATCGTCAATAAAAAGCTCTTTCGGCCATTTTTTCAAATCGGGTTTTTCAAATGCCTTTCGGGCATGAGCAAGGCATAAATAGTAAGCATTTGATATATAAAGATTTATGATATATGATGTAAGTGCAGTCAGGAGATATCATAACAGGATTTTGCGCGGGGAGAGAAAGAATGAGACAGGAAACAGAGATTTTTTCCAACAGGGACTTAAAAAACATGATACTGCCGCTGTTTCTGGAACAGCTTTTAGTGATGCTGGTGGGCATGGCGGATACCCTTGTGATCAGCTATGCGGGAGAAGCGGCGGTGTCAGGGGTATCTTTGGTCAACCAGTTTAATACCATCTTTATCTACCTGTTTACCGCTCTGGCCTCCGGCGGCGCTGTGGTAATCAGCCAGTATATCGGGCGCAGGGCCATGGAGGATGCCGGGGAGTCAGCAAGCCAGCTTTTACTGTTCTCCACCGGTTTTTCTGTTGTTATTTCGGTGCTTGTGCTGGCTTGTAACGAGTGGCTTCTGCGGCTGTTGTTCGGCAGGGTGGAGCCGGACGTCATGGCGGCCTGTGTGACGTATCTTCGGATCTCCGCTTATTCTTACCCTGCTTTGGCTGTCTATAATTCCGGCGCGGCAATTTACCGTAGCCTGGGAAAAACGGATGTGACCATGTACCTGTCGGTAGTCTCTAATGTGATCAATATCATCGGCAACCTCATCGGCGTGTTTGTCCTGCACGCCGGGGTGGCAGGCGTCGCATGGCCGTCTCTGATTGCCAGAGTTTTTTCCGCCGTGGTTATTACGGTGATGTGCTTCCCGAAGAAACATGAGGTGGTCTACCGCTGGCGGTGGATTTTCAGGTGGAACGGTGCGTCCATGAAGCAGATTCTGGGCATTGCCATACCCAACGGCCTGGAGAATGGCGTCTTTCAGCTTGTGAAAGTGGCTCTTTCCAGCATTGTGGCATTGTTTGGCACTTACCAGATCGCCGCAAACGGTGTGGCGCAGAGCATCTGGTCCATGGCGGCTCTGGCGGGCGTTGCCATGGGACCGGCTTTTATCACGGTGATCGGACAGTGTATGGGAAATAGGGATTCGGACGCTGCCGACTTTTATTTCAGAAAGCTCATGCGCATCACCCTGCTGCTGTCTTCCATATGGAACCTTCTGATCTTCCTGCTGACGCCGCTGTTTCTTATGGTTTACGCACTGGAGCCGGAAACAAAACGGCTGGTAGTCTGGCTGGTGTTGATCCACAATGTATTTAATGCTGCCGCATTCCCCTTTTCCGGCGCGTTGAGCAATGGCCTGAGGGCAGCCGGGGACGTGAAATTCACGATGGTCCTTTCCGTTGCCTCCACGCTTGCCGTGCGGCTGCTTTTATCGTGGCTGCTTGGCATCGTCTTTGATATGGGTGTTATCGGGATTGCCGCCGCCATGGTCTGCGACTGGGTATTTAGGGCAGTGGTTTTCTTCCGGCGTCAGAAGTCCGGGAAATGGAAAAACTTTCAGGTGATTGGGGCATGAACAAAATTAGGATTATGGAATGCTGATCAGGGGGCTGCGCACTAATTAATTACTTAATGCGACAGCCCCCTGTTTTCAAGCGGTTCCGACACCGAAATTAATTCGTTATATTTTTTCAAAATCAGAAGCCGGATGTTTGCAGAGCGGGCAGATAAAATCGGCGGGAAGCTCTTCTCCTTCATATACATATCCGCAGATCTTACAGCGCCATGCCGGCTTTTCGGATGGGCCCGAAGTCTCAGGCCGGGGCTTGATGGACGCATGATAATATGCGTAGGTAGCGGAAGGAACCTCTGACAATACATCCATATCATCCACCGCAGCGATAAACAGCGTATGGCTTCCCAGGTCAATGGCCTGCTCCACTGTGCCGCTGATATAGCCGTTGGTTCCTTCGGTCACATAGTAAATTCCGTTGGCGCTTCGGGCGCAGCCAGAATAGCCTGCAAACTTGTCCACGGTCCGGCCTGACTGAAATCCGAAATGCTGAAAGAGGCCAAACTCCGCCGCTTCGCTTAAAATGGATACGTTAAACTTCCCGCTTTCTTTCACCAGGTCATGGGTAAAGTTGGCTTTATTGACAGAAATACTGATTCTGTTGGGAACAGAACTCACCTGCCCCGCCGTGTTAATGATGCACCCACTGTCCTTGCCGTCAAATTGAGACGACAGGACAAACAGGCCGTAACTTAGTTTAAACATGGTTGCTTCGTTCATAATAGTATCATACCTCCTGATTATCGTTCTTCTTCGGCCTTCCCGCGTCCGGTATCTTCCCTGAAAAACAGAAGCGCCGCCCCCATGGCAACGGCAGCCCCGACGGTGATCTGAACGGGAAACCACAGCACCGCGCTTTCGGGGATCAACATGGCCAGGATTGAGACAGCTCCTGCCGGAGGAAGGAACATTCCGATCTTTTTCATAAGCAGAATCACAGTCAGCATCGTCGCGGCCGCCGCCAGATACAATGGAAATATTCCCAGCCACATACAGAACACATACCTGAAAACTGCTCCCACAAGGGCGCTTCCCCCGATCAGAGCGACTGCTTTTACCGCTTTCTTCCTGGCGCCGCAGGACGGTTTGGAAAATTCGGTGAACGCGACCAGAAGCGGAGGCGCAACCACAAATTTTACATCCAGATTAACCGCCGCAAAAATGACCGCTGTCCCGATGACCATCCTGAGCGCTGCACTTTTATATTCTTTAATCTGCGGTAATTTTTCTTTTTTATACCCGGTTTCTTCCAATATTCCCTGCTTTTCAAGCAAAAACCGCGACAAAAGGATCAGCGATGTCAGAAGTACCGCACTGATCAGATAAATGACTGTCTCTGTCTGCAGCATGACCGGAAGGACAATAGCCGATATCATCGGCGCGAAAGTCGTCCCCGAATAGATAAAGATCACCTGTGAAACAAAAAACGCCGCCGTCATCTGTGCCCAAAGAGACAAAGGAACATACCGGACAATCCCCACGCCCAGCGCCGCGCATATGGTAATAAAAAAAAGAATCCTCTTTTTATCCGTATTCCACACCAGCTTCGGAGCGATCAGCCCTCCTGCCGCTATGGCGGCAATCTCCGGAAAAATAATCTCTTTATTGCCAAACAACTCAGCCGCTGCTGTCATCACAGCTACAATAGCCACTGCCATAAGCACCGGAAAAATCTCTTTTGTTCTCACTTTTTTCCCCCTCGAAAATACCAGTCCCTGTCTTTTCCATATTATACCGTACCTTCGGGAGGCTTGTCAATTTACAAAACAGCCTTCCGGTTTACTAAAACGCTCCTGGGTATCAACTATTTATTTACAACTTCTCACATACTATACTCCTGATACAATGCTACATGATCATAAATGCAGCGCCAACTGCTGTGGGCATTGGCTGTCACGCAGATATAATGTTTTCCGCTGTCGGATATGGAATAGCTGGCCGCACAACTGCCGGACTGGTCAACAAATCCTGTCTTGGCGCAGACCACTTCTCCTTTTGTATCCTTATCTTCAATTCTTCGCAAAAACCAGTTGGAAAGCTCAATTCCTTCCGGATGCTCCGCCGTCTGGGACGTGGTATATCTGCGCGCCGACATCACTTCTCTGCACAGATCATTTTCCACCGCCGCCTTTAGCATAACTGCCATATCATAGACGGTGCAGTAATGATTCTCATCATAAAGTCCCACACAATTGGTAAAATGCGCGCTTTCTGAAAGGCCCAACTCTTCTATTTTCTCATTCATCAACACTACAAATTCTTCCAGAGACCCTGACACATAATAAGCCAGGCCCGCGGCCGCATCCGCCCCGGAAGGAAGGATTGTGCCGTAAAAAAGGTCCTCTACCGTAACCGTCTCTCCGTCTCCAAACCCCGCCGCGCTGCAGTCGTTTCTGTAACTGTAGTCTGTAATTTCCCGGGTAATCGTAAAAGTATCCGTAAGATCTGTCACATGCTCCGCCGCCACCAACACGGTCAGAATTTTTGTCATGGAAGCGGGGCTGATCCGTTCGCGCATTCCTCTCTGCGCCACCACCCGACTCTCATCCAGATCGATCAGCAGCGCATAGCTGCTCATTACTTTTTCCTCATCTATGGAAGCCGCTTCTCCTTCCCCCTCCATAAGATATCCGTCTGCAAAAGGAATCTCACTTTCCTCTTTTTCCTCTTCCCTGCTCTTTGCATCTTCCGTTTCGGCCAACGCCGCCCTTGCCGTCCCGTCCAGATCCGGCCCCTGCATCTGTGCCTGTGCATACACATCTTTTTCCTTTTTGTCTTTCTCTTTACTGTATTCGCCAAGCCCGCGAAGCATAATCCCCGCCCCTGCCAGCAGGACGATCGCTCCCAAAACACTTCCTAAAACCAGCACCCTTTTTTGCATGGCCCTGCGTTTTCTCTCCCGCCGAAGCATCTCCCTTCTCTTCTCCCTCTGTATCCTCCGAAGTCTCTCCTCCGAATCATAATCCCTCATCTTGCATTCCCTCCTGCCATCTGTTCTCCTGTATTTCCCCCAATATACCCTGCGCCCCGCGTATCCTTCTCAAACCCCGATCTAATCCGGCTCCTGTTTCAGCTTTTGAAGAAGCTGTCTTTATTATAAAGTTTTTTTCATGACGGAGCAACCGGCTCCCGTATGATTTCGTAAACATTTTTCCGCAAAGCCCCTCCTTGTCCCCCACCTTTTTCTATGCTAAAATAGCACCATCATCAACAATAAAAGGAGTTCTCCCGCATGCTGTTACAAATCCAGAACGCAGACCTGTCGATGGGAGGCCAGACACTGCTCTCCCATTTCGATTTTTATATAAAAAGTACAGAAAAAATCGCCCTTGTCGGACGCAACGGCTCCGGCAAGACCACATTTCTGCGACTCCTTGCAGGGGAACTCTCCCCCGACGCTTCCACAAAGACGCCGGCCACGGTCACCAGCGCCCGACGGCTCACCACAGGCTTTTTACGCCAGCAGGCTTTTTCAGATACTTCCCTTACAGTAGAAGAAGAATTATTAAAAGCCTGCCCCTGCCCCGACCGGTGGGACAGGGAGCGTTTTGCGTGGGAACAGGAATATGACCGCGTCTTCACCGGCTTCGGTTTTTCCAAAGAAGACAAGAAAAAAAAGCTCTCCTGTTTTTCCGGCGGAGAGCAGACGAAGATCGCCCTGATCCGTCTTCTGTTAGAACAGCCTGATCTTCTCCTTCTGGATGAACCGACCAACCACCTGGACGTACAAACTGTCCAATGGCTGGAGCAATACCTGAAAACTTATCCCCACGCCGCCGTCATCGTATCCCATGACCGCTACTTCCTGGATCAGACAGCCGATGTTGTCTATGAATTTCAGAACCGCACACTGGTGCGCTATCCCGGCAACTACACCTCCTACCGGGAACAAAAGCGCAAAAACATCCTTCTCCAGGAAAAAGCCTACAGGCGCCAGCAGGAAGAGATCCATCGCCTGGAAGACCTGATCGAACGCTTTAAGCACAAACCCAAAAAAGCCGCCTTCGCCCGCTCCCGCAAAAAAATACTGGAACGCATAGAAAAGATCGACCAGCCGCCAAAAGACGACGCCCACATCTTTACCGGCGAACTCACCCCGGCTTTTTTAAGCTCCAAATGGGTACTGGAGGCCGACCGCCTGCAGATCGGCTATGACCAAAGTCTGGCGGAGCTTACTCTGCGCGTCCGGCGCGGACAGAAAATCGGCGTCATCGGCCCCAACGGCGCGGGAAAATCCGCCTTTTTAAAAACCGCTGCCGGACTTTTACCCCCTGTCAAAGGTAAACTGACGCTGGGGTTAAACGTTGACGTCGGCTATTTTGACCAACAGACCATAGCCCTGTCTTCTGCTCAGAGCGTCCTGGAACATTTTCATGATTCCTTCCCGTCCCTGACGGAAAAAGAAGTACGGGATATCCTGGGCGCGTTTTTATTTACCGGAAAAGACACCACAAAAAAAGTCTCCTCTTTATCCGGCGGAGAGAAATCCCGCTTAATCCTGGCAGAACTGTTCCAGAGACGTCCGAACTTCTTTCTTCTGGACGAGCCGACCAACCATATGGACATCCCTGCCCGGGAGACATTAGAATCCGCGTTTAAAGCTTATACCGGTACGCTTCTGTTCGTCTCCCATGACCGCTATTTTATCCGGCAGGCGGCGGAAGCTTTACTGGTCTTTGAAGACCATGACGTATTTTATTATCCTTTCGGGTATGACCATTATGCAGAACGCTTAAAACATCAGAACGGAACAGACGGCCCTGCCAGAATCCGGGCGGAAGAACAGGCTTTGATCAGCGGCCTGAAAAACGTACCGAAAGCAGAACGGCATATGCTAAAAGAAATCTCCGAAGACCAGGCATACGCCGAATGGCAGATGCGGCTTGTCCTGGAACCGCTCCGACAGGTCCAGGAAGAACTGGAAGCCTTCCTTCTCTCCCCGGACCCGGAGCTTTTGTGGGAAGATCCTGTCTATGAGACAGATTTCCGAAAAAAAGAGGCAGAATTGTACCAAACATATACAAAGCGCTGCCTCGACTGGTATGAAAAATGGTCTGAATTTACATTCGATAATATGCATAGATAAACGCCCCGACGGCTCTCCCAAGGGCCATGGACAGGATGATCCAGGGCATACCCGTTTTCAGGCGAATCCTTCTGCTGAAAATGGGAATGACATCTACAATCTCTGTCAGGGCCATTGCCCAGGCGCCTGTAAAGACGCCTGCGAAAAGGCCATAGGACACCACACCCACCATCCCAACCGGTACGGGAAATTCATAGATACTGATCAGATTTCCCAAAATACCACCTATTGCCGCGGCGTCCTCATAGTAAAAGATATATTTTGCCGTATGAGTCTTCCCCGCAAAACGGGAGATGATCCCCAGCGCAATCAAAAGAGCAAACATTCCGCCCGCAACGGCAAAACCGCTGCTGATTCCCAGCATACCCAAAAAAACCTGTCTAATCCACATCGATACTTGTCCCCTTACGGTTGCAGCCTTCAATCAGCGTCGTATTCACATCATCCTCATACAGACGCATCTGCACTTCGATGGGCGTGGGATCTTTTGTGATCCGCTTTCCTCCGAAATGATTGTAAAATACAATGATTCCTACGGCAATTCCGACGGAATAAGATGCCTCCAGCACGGTAAATCCATCCGAAGGCCTGCCCATAACCAGTTGATAGATCTGATCAAATACCTGGTTTACGCCCACGTCATTGTTAAAAGCCATAATAGAAAAGGCCGAACCGAAAAAGATAATAATGCAGACCAGGACAACCTTGGCAAGATTCCATCTTCCTTTGGCATAGGCAGGCGATTCATACTCCACGATAAAATCCGGTTCGCCCAGGTTCTCCACTTCAAGCTTCGGGTAGAGCTCATGGATCAGTTCTACCACTTTCATAACCGAAAAGATATAGCGATTGCTTTTATCCGCCTGTATTTTCAGAATCTTTAATGTTTTCAGCCGGTTTTTTACAGAAGCGTCTGTACACTCCAGTTTCGCCACGTCTCCAAGCGTTATGTCTATATGGTCCACCTGGATGTTTCTGTCTATCTTAATATACAAAGTATCGCCCATTGCTTTATGCCTCCGTTTTTCTGATACTTATCTTTTGCATATTTTAAGATTTTTATACACTCAACTGACCAGTTTTTCCCGAAGCTGCTTTAAGATCTTTTTTTCCAGACGGCTCACCTGCACCTGAGAGACCCCCAGGACTTTTGCCACTTCCGTCTGGGTCTTGTCCTGCAAGTACCGCATGACGATCAGCCTGCGCTCCGTATCCGGCAGTTCCGATAGAAGCTGTTCCAGAACCACCCGGTTCAGAATATGCTGCATGGCGTTCCCCTGGCTTGCATTTTCCATACGGTCCAGAAGGCAGACCTCGCTTCCGTCTTTCTGGGGAATCGTCTTATAGATGGACTCCACCTCCGCCGCCGACTCAAGCGCCATGGCGATTTCCTCCGGCGGAAGTTCGGTAAGACAAGACAGCTCGTCCATGGTGGGCTCCCGCCCTTTCTGCTGACGGAAATTTTCTGTCTCCCTGTGAATCTTCCAGCAGTTTTCCTTTAGGGTACGACTGACCTTCACGATCCCGTCGTCTCTTAGGAATCTTTTGATCTCCCCTGAGATCATGGGTACTGCATAAGTGGAAAATTTCACATCAAAGGATGTATCAAACTTATCAATGGCTTTCAACAGGCCCATAGCTCCTATTTGAAACAAATCTTCCATATCGGTCCCTCTGCCTGCGAACCGCTTTACAATGCTCCAGACAAGTCCCATATTTTCTTCTACCAACTGTTCTCTGGCGCTTTTATCCCCATGGTGTGATCTCTCAATCAGAACCATTGTGTCTTCCATAAAGATATCAAGCCCCCTGTTCTGCCTCTCCCTGCCAGATCTTTTTCTTCATATAGACCGTAGTACCAAGCCCGGGTGTGGACTGGACTTCCACCTGATCCATAAACGCTTCCATAAACATAAAGCCCATCCCGGAGCGCTCCAGCTCCGGCCTGCTTGTGTATAAAGGCTCCATGGCCTGCTTTACATCCGCAATCCCCGTCCCTTCATCACTCACCCAAAGTTCCACCATCTGTTCACTCAGGCGAACACGCACGACCACTGTATGTACTTCCCCCTGATATCCATGTATGATAGCGTTTGTCACCGCCTCCGACACGGCGGTCTTGATATCCGCTACTTCTTCAAGGGTCGGATTTAACTGGGTTACAAAAGCCGCCACAGCGACTCTTGCAAACCCCTCGTTCTCTGAAATGCTGTCAAAAGCCAGCGTCATCTCATTTTTCATACTGCTTCCTCCTCCTTGTCCAACGGGATCACTTTCTGAATACCGGACAGCGTCAGAACTCTTCTGACCTGCCTGCTCATATGTTTCAGGACGACCTGACCGTCCAGCGCCCGCATGATCTTATAGCGCCCTAAAATCATACCGATACCCGCGCTGTCCATAAATACGGTTCTGGAAAAATCAAATTCCAGCTCCTGGATCGGCTCTGCCTGTATCCTTGTGTCAACCTCTTTTCGTATCTCTTCCGTATAATGATGATCCAGCTCCACCGGAAGATGGACGATCAGTCTTGTCCCATTGCTTTCCAGCATATTCATTTTATGTCTCTCCTCTCTTTTTTGTCCGCGCGCAAAAGGGACGCTGCTTTTTTTGCAGCGTCCCTTCCTCCAGGGTTTTTCTTTTGTTAAACGAAACGGGCCTATAACCCCCGCATGAGATTCGCGGCGTCTGTAGCCTTTCTTGTATTCGGCCACCCCTCGATCACAGTCTGATAACAGGTTTTGGCATTCTCCGTATCTCCGGACTTATGATAGGATCTGGCAAGAAAATAAAGCGCGTCTCCCTGGGTATTGTCCAGTTCATAACATCTGCCGAGATCCCGGATGGCGGTCTCATAATCCGCTTTTTGATACGCCTCATAGCCGGTCCTGTAAAGCTCCGCTACAGCCGCGGTACCCACTTCCTGAAAGACCGAGTCGTACAGGATCTTCGCGTCTTCCGAAAGGGCTTCTTTGTCCATGGCCTCCAACTGCTCCAGCGCTCCTGCCGAATCTTCCTCCGCATAAGCGCGGTATGCCTTCAGAAGTTCCTCATAACTTCCTAATTTCTCTGTTGCCTCGCTGGCAGTCTGTACGGCAGCTTCAGACTCCGCCTTTGCGGCATCCACCTCTGCCTGAAGGCTCGTAAGGGCGGCAGCTTTGGATTCTAACTGATCACTGTATTCCGCTACCGCGTCATTCAACTCCGAGTTTTTCATCTGCTGCTGGGCAGGGATGGTCAAAAACCATATCAGCGCCGCGCCGATGGCGATCCCGACAAACACATTGATTACCGAATGAAGCCAGGAACGGTCCTTTACGCCTATGGGCTGAATAATCGTCTCATTGCCGCTGGTATAGGCAATGGCGTCTTTATTCTCCTCCGGCTCTTTTTTAATCGGCCGCTTTCCTTCCGCCGAGTCCAGCTCTTTCATATAGCGCAGCGCCCGGGTGTTGGTGCGGTCAATATCCAGCACTTTTTCAAGCTCTGTCCTGGCCCTGGAATAATTGTCCATCTTCATATACAGAAGCGCCAGGAGCTGATGTCCCTTAAGAAGATTCGGATTGGTCGACAGTACCTTTTTTAACTGGATCACAGCCAGATCATAGCTTCCCTGCTCACAGTACAAAAGCGACTGGTTGTATTTTTTGATAGTCGTATTAATTGTCGTCAGGCGTGCCGGGTTATTCTGGACAGACTCTATATACTCATCCGCCAGATTGTCTTCATTCTGAAAATTCTTGCTGATAATCCACTGTGACAGGGCATCCACCGCTTCTCCCATCTCACAATAGACGAGCCCCAGAAGGTTGCGGGCGTTTGTGTTCTTTTTATTGATCTTCAGACTTTGGCGCAGAGAAATAACGGCGCCGGAAAGATCCCGTACTTTCGCCTTATCCAGCCCTTCGTTGTAATACGCGTTGGACAACTGGATCATCCTGCGGTAAAGCTTGATATCAACTCCGCACTGGCTGCAGTATTCTTCCCCTGCCAGCTCTGCTCCACAATTAAAACACTTCATACATCCACCTTTTCTACTGATGTTCCTGCATTTTTTTCAGCATCTCATCCATCAGGTCCGTTACATCCGAGAGATTATTATTGTAAACGTTATCCTCTATTTCGTCAATCTCAGGACTCGGACGGAATTTTTTTAATTCTTCTTCAAAATCAAGCATACTCTTTGCTCCTTAATAGACTTTTCAGGCTGCCAACCAGGTACAGAGATCCTACGCAGAATAAGATCCCGTCGCCTCTTTTGTCAAGGGCTGTCTTAAACGCCTCCGGTATGGAAGCGATCTCCTGCACCGGCTGTTTCGTATATTTCCGGAAAATTTCTGCCAGTTCTCCCGACGGGACATGACGGTCGCACGCAATCTGGGTGACTATGACGCTCTCAAAAGAAATATTTTCGCAGATTGTCCGTATCATCCCTTCGTAGTCTTTTTCCTTTACACAGGAGAACAGCATGGTAACTTTTGTATCTTTCTGAAATTTCCTGGCAGTTTTAACAAACTCTTCCACACCGGAGTCATTGTGCGCGCCGTCCAGAATCACGCCCGGAAGCACGGTCTCCATACGGCCCTGCCAGCTCATCTTCTCCATTCCTTTGTGAATGTCCTCTTCTGTCAGACCTGTATCCAGCACATGGGCGGCTGTCACCGCTTCCATGGCGTTCATGATCTGATATTCGGCCACGCTGGAAATAGACACATTCATAGGTAAATAATACCCAGTATCCATGAAAAAATCAATCGTTTTCTGGGTGTTCATCAAAATTTTATACATATCCGGGCGAATGGCATAGGCTTTCGCGTGCATCGCTGCCGCTTTTTCAAGGATCACGTCCTCCACATCCTTTCGGGTACCGTCATATACCACAGGACAACCTTCCTTGATGATGCCCGCCTTTTCCCCGGCGATCTGCGCGTAAGTGTCTCCCAGATACTCGGTATGTTCCAGGCTGATGGAAGTGATCACGGTAACCAGCGGCTTCTCGATCACATTGGTGGCATCAAAACGCCCTCCAAGCCCGGTCTCCAGAACCGCATACTCCATCCCGCTTTTTCTGAATATATAGATCCCCATCAAAAACAGCAGTTCAAAAAACGTAGGATGAGCAAACTGTCCCGGCTTTTCCTTCAAAAGCGCATGGACCGCGTCCATGACCGCCTCAAATGCTTCCAGAAACAGTTCATCGGAAGCAGACTGTCCGCACAGTTGAAACCTTTCATTGATATCCACCAGATGGGGAGAAGTAAATAATCCCACTTTTTTTCCTGCCGTAACAAGAATGGAGGACAGATAGGCGCACACGGAACCTTTCCCGTTGGACCCGGCCACATGGATCAGCTTCATCTTACGCTCCGGATGGCCCATATAAGCCAGGACCATCCTTGTATTTTCCAGCGTATTTTTCGTCGTAAACCTGGGCGTATCGTCAATGTACGCCACGGCTTCCTGATAATTCATCTTTATTCCCCCAGACCGGCAAGCTGCCTTTTCACCTGATCCATCATCTGTGTGTATTTTTCCAGCTTTGCCTTTTCTTCCTGAATCTTGGCAGCGGGCGCTTTGCTTACAAATTTTTCATTGTTCAGCATACCGTTTACACGGGCCAGTTCTTTTGTAAGACGGGCTTCTTCTTTCTTTAAGCGCTCTTTTTCTTTCCCGATATCCACCAGTTCCGCCAGAGGAATATAAATCGCCGCCTCAGGTATAATCGTGGACACCGCATCCTGACCGATCCCTGTCTTGTCCGACTGAATCACCACTTCGCTGGCGAAGGAAAGTACCGAGAAAAAGACTCTGCCCCGTTCAAAAATATCCCGCACCTTCGGATTCTCGGATACCACATAGACGGTCGCTTTCTTACTGTTGGGTACGTTCATATTGGCACGGGCGTTACGGATACCCCGGACCGCTTCTTTCATCGTCTCAATCTCATGCTCCTCGGAAGCGAACTCCCACTGCGCCTGATACACGGGCCAGTCGGAGATCATGATGGATTCTTCTCCGGACAGATTGCAGAAAATTTCTTCCGTAATAAAAGGCATGTACGGATGCAGCATCTTCAGGGCATTGATTAATACCTGCTTTAACGTCCATAAAGCCGCGTCCCGGGTCTCATCTTCTTGATTCCACAGACGGGGTTTTACCATCTCAATATACCAGTCACAAAACTCGTCCCATATAAAGTCATAGATCTTCTGTACGGCAATGCCCAGCTCAAAGCTGTCCATATTGTCGGTGACTTCCTTCGCCAGACGGTTTACTTTAGAGAGAATCCACCGGTCCGCGGCGGTGAGGCGGTTCCTGTCCACCGCTTCCACGGAAGGTTCATCCGCCATGTTCATCATAATAAAGCGGGACGCGTTCCACACCTTGTTGGCAAAGTTACGGCTGGACTCCACGCGCTCCATATAAAAGCGCATATCATTGCCGGGTGCGTTGCCGGTTACCAGCGTCAGACGCAGGGCGTCCGCGCCGTACTTGTCGATGATCTCCAGCGGGTCAATGCCGTTTCCGAGGGATTTGCTCATCTTGCGTCCCTGGGAATCTCTGACCAGTCCATGAATCAACACATGATGGAAAGGACTTTTTCCGGTCTGCTCATATCCGGAAAACACCATACGAATCACCCAGAAAAAGATAATATCATATCCGGTTACCAGTACGTCCGTGGGATAAAAATAATCCAGCTCCTCTGTATCCTTTGGCCACCCCAGCGTGGAGAAGGGCCACAGCGCGGAGGAAAACCATGTATCCAGCGTATCCGCATCCTGTGTCAGACGGGTACACCCGCATTTGGGACAGACAGCCGGCGCTTCTTTGGAGACAACGATCTCTCCGCAGTCGTCGCAATAGTAAGCCGGTATCCTGTGTCCCCACCAGAGCTGACGGGAAATACACCAGTCACGGATATTTTCCAGCCAGTGCAGGTAAATTTTGTCAAAACGCTCCGGTACAAAGGTAAGTTCTCCGTTTTTTACCGCCTCCATGGCAGGTTTGGCCAGTTCATCCATCTTTACAAACCACTGCTGTTTGATCAGAGGCTCCACCGTAGTCCCGCATCTGTCATGGGTTCCTACGTTGTGGGAATGATCCGCCACTTTCACAAGAAGCCCCTCTTTTTGAAGGTCCTCCACAATGGCGGCCCTGGCCTCATAGCGTTCCATACCGTCATACCGGCTGCCCGGACAGCAGATGGTGGCATCGTCGTTCATGATATTGATCTCCGGCAGATTGTGCCTTTTTCCCACCTCAAAGTCGTTGGGGTCGTGAGCCGGTGTGATCTTTACACAGCCGGTACCAAATTCCTGATCCACATAGGGGTCCGCTACTACCGGAATCTCCCGGTCTGTCAACGGAAGCTTTAATACCTTTCCGATCAGATGTTTATATCTTTCATCATCAGGGTTCACTGCCACCGCCGTGTCGCCCAGCATGGTCTCCGGGCGGGTGGTTGCGATCTCCACATACCCGCTGCCGTCGGCGATGGGATAGTTGATATGCCAGAAATGCCCCGCCTGTTCTTCATGCTCCACCTCCGCGTCGGAGATGGAAGTCTTACATACCGGACACCAGTTAATGATCCGGGAACCTTTATAAATATACCCTTTTTCATACAGACGGATAAATACTTCCTGAACGGCCTCCGAGCAGCCTTCGTCCATGGTAAAACGCTCCCTGTCCCAGTCGCAGGAAGAACCCAGTTTCTTCAGCTGATTGATGATCGCCCCGCCGTATTCTTCTTTCCACTGCCAGGCCCGTTTTAAAAACCCCTCCCGGCCAAGTTCCTGTTTGTCAATGCCTTCTTCTTTCAGCTGATTCGTCACCTTCACTTCTGTGGAGATGGACGCGTGGTCCGTACCCGGCACCCACAGCGCGTTATATCCCTGCATCCTCTTATAACGGATTAAAATATCCTGAAGCGTCTCGTCCAGGGCATGTCCCATATGCAGCTTTCCGGTTACGTTTGGCGGCGGAATCACAATGGTGAATGGTTTTTTACTTCTGTCCACTTCCGCATGAAAATATTTTCTGCCCATCCATTTGGCGTAAGTACGATCCTCGATGGCCGACGGATCATAGGTCTTCGCTAATTCTTTCATAAAATATGTTCTCCTTCTATCGCTTTATAATCAGTTCTGTACCTGCTTTTTCAGCAGCATGTGTATACGCAGTAAAGAAAACGCCCCCTGTACATGATCTGTACAAAGGGCGACGTATCGCGGTACCACCTTTATTCGTATGAAACTCATACCTCATTATCCTTAACGCGGATCAACGTGGACGCTTACCTCATTCCTTTCGGCGCCCCGGCTCCAAAGCTACCTTCCCCATGTCCTTTTGCGAAGCCATCTTCCAGCCTGCGGATGGCTCTCTCTGTCGCCGGCACTGCCTGGGTACTCCTCTTCTTCCTGGCCTTTGTCATTTAGGATAGTTTAGACGGAAAAAAACACTTTGTCAAGGGCAGGCAGAAGAGATTAAGAAAAATTTAAAAAAATCAGGGTCCTTTTACAACTTTATTGACACCCCCGCCCTGCTTTTGCTAAAATACCTCTGAACCTATCATACCTTGTTAAAAGAAAGGACTGAACATACATGCCAAAATTAAATGAGAACTATCTCAATCTGAAAGAAAGCTATCTGTTCTCCGAGATCGCCCACCGCACGGCCGACTATGTGAAAAACAACCCGGAAAAAGGCGCGCAGATCATCCGCCTGGGAATCGGCGATGTGACAAGACCTCTGGGAAAAGTTGTGTTAGACGCGCTGCATGAAGGCGTGGACGCCATGTCCGCATCTGATACCTTCAAAGGCTACGGCCCGGAGCAGGGGTACGAAGCGACCCGAAACGCCATCTCGGCTTATTATAAGAAAAACGGCGTGGACGTGGACACGGACGCCATCTTTATCTCCGACGGCGCCAAAAGCGATACCGGAAATATCACCGATCTGTTCGGAAGCGGCAACGTGATCCTGATCCCTGACCCGGTCTATCCGGTCTATGTGGACTCCAACATCATGCGGGGCAATACGATCACCTATATCTCCGGCAACGCGGACAATCATTTTCTTCCGATGCCCGACAAAAATCAGCACGCGGATATCATCTATATTTGCTCGCCCAACAATCCTACCGGCGCATGTTACAATAAAGAGCAGCTAAAAGAATGGGTGGATTACGCCCTGGCCAATGAAGCGATCATCCTGTTTGACTCCGCCTATGAGGCCTTTATATCCGACCCGGAACTTCCAAGAAGCATCTTCGCCATCGAAGGCGCGAAAAAATGCGCCATCGAGTTCTGCTCTCTGTCCAAGACCGCCGGTTTCACCGGTACCCGCTGCGGCTATACGGTCGTACCCAAAGAGTTGACCTTTACCGCCTCCACCGGAGCCGTAATGTCCTTAAACAGTATGTGGAACCGCCGTCAGTGTACCAAATTCAATGGTACCTCCTACATTGTGCAAAAGGGGGCTGAGGTGGTATTCTCGGAGGAAGGCATCAAAGAGTGCCAGGAAAACATCCAGTATTATAAAAACAACGCCAAAGTGATCGCGGATACGCTCACAAGACTCGGTATCCGTTTCTTCGGAGGGATCAACTCTCCGTACATCTGGTTTGAATGCCCGGACGGCATGGATTCCTGGGCATGCTTTGACTTCCTTCTGACAAAGATCCAGGTGGTCGGTACACCCGGCGCAGGCTTCGGCGAAAACGGGAAAAATTTCTTCCGTCTTACTTCTTTCGGAAATTATGAAAAGACAGTGGAAGCGATGGAACGATTTGAAAAACTGTTTGGTTAATCTTTCAATGAATTTTCCAAAGGCGCGCCGGAGATCCTGCGCGCCTTTTTACTGTATATTTATTCCAGGTTCTTTTTACCAAGCCTGACTTCCTTTAACTGTTCTGCCAGCTCCTCCGGCAGAGAATCAAACAGATAGTTTTTATTTCTGGGAACCTTTTCCATATAATTTTCGCGGATCTCCTGATTCATGCGTTCCACCTCTTCCTTCAGTTCTCTGGCGGACATGGTAGTACAGCCCTGCCCCCGGATGATGATCTGCTCCAGGCCGTCAGAGGTTGCCACGGTCACATGATATTTCCGTCCGATCTCATGGGCCGTTCTCTCGATATACTGATCCGCCGTCTCCGCCTCCCGGGTGTAGACCACATGAATGTTATGATATTTCACCGTCTCCTCTATATGCCCTTCCACGCGGTAAGCATCAAATACGAGGATCAAACTGCATTTTTTAAATCCCTGATAATTACACATCACATCCATCAGCCTGCCTCTGGCGCTGTCCACATTCTCTCCGGCAAGCTCGCTTAATTCCTCCCAGGCAAAGATGATATTGTATCCGTCCACCAGCAGATATTCGGGAACTTTTTCTTTCGGTTTATAAGGCCGGGGCCTGGATACAGGGCCGCTTCCATATACCTGCCTGCGGGCATGTGCGTCTCTTGTCCGGTCTTTAGGCTGTCCATAGGTGCGGATAAAGATTTCCTCCAGTTCCTTTTCATCCTGAACGGTGCTGGGCGGCAAAGCGGACGCCTTCTTCTTTCCCGGATTGATAACAGCACTTTCTTTTTCCCGGCTGTCCGCCGTTATACTTTCCAGATGCATATGGTCTTTGACTTCATACCAGGGAACGATCGTCCCCGCCCCATGGTAGCAGAACACGGAATCCGGAGAATTATCCGTATCCGCTTCCGGATCATACAAAATCCGCTCTAAAACTTCCTGTGTATTGTGACAGGGGGCGTATCCCTTCAGGCTGGAAAAAAGCCGCCCTTCGCCCCGGGTATAAGAAGCCACCTCCTGCTGATAGTTCTGCATGGCGGCAACCGGCGCAGTTCCGGTAAGGACAGACATCTCCCCCGAAGGTACAGGCGCTTCAAAAGAAGCATGCATTTTGTCCAGATCCGTCATGGCGCGCCCTACCGTATCAGACGGGAGCTCCAGGCGAAATTCATAATACGGCTCTAAAAGTATACTCTGCGCCTGCATCAGCCCCTGACGGACCGCCCGGTAAGTGGCCTGCCTGAAATCTCCGCCTTCTGTATGCTTATTATGGGCTTTGCCGGATACCAGCGTAATCTGCATATCCGTGATCTCGGAGCCGGTCAGCACCCCCAGATGCGTCTTCTCTTCCAGATGGGTCAGTATCAGCCTCTGCCAGTTTCGATTCAAAAGGTCTTCTGAGCAGGATGAGGAAAATATAAGACCGCTGCCCGGCTCTCCTGGTTCCAGCAGAAGGTGTACTTCCGCATAATGCCGAAGGGGTTCAAAATGCCCGACTCCTTCCACCGGACCGGCGATCGTCTCTTTGTATACGATCCGCCCTTCTCCAAAATCCACAGACACGTCAAACCGTTCCCGGATCAGAACTTTCAAAACCTCCGTCTGGACTTCCCCCATCAACTGCGCCTGAAGCTCGCCCAGACGCTCGTCCCACCGGATATGAAGCTCCGGCAGTTCTTCTTCCAGTGTCCTAAGCTTTCCCATCATCTGCACGGGATCACAGCCGGAGGGAAGTTCGATTCGGTAGGTCAGCACCGGTTCTAAAAGGGGCATATCCGAATCCTTCTCGGCGCCAAGCCCCTCTCCTGCATACGATTTTGTCAGTCCTGTCACGGCACAGACGCAGCCTGCCTCCGCCTCGTTTACCGTCTCATACTTTTCCCCTGAATAGAGCCGGATCTGATTGACCTTTTCCTCCCAGGCATCCTCTTTTCTGCCTCCCGATAAAAGCGTCTTTACTTTTAATCCGCCCCCGGTCACTTTCATCCAGGTCAGACGGTTCCCCTGGGCGTCCCGGCTGATTTTAAATACTTTCGCGCCGAATGTGTCTTTATACACAGGCGGCTTTGCATAAGTCTTCAACCCCTCCAGAAATACATCCACGCCTTCTTCCTGTAAAGCGGAACCAAAATAACAGGGAAACACTTTTCGCTTTGCGACCAGGCGGAAAATATCCTCCTTGCATACTTCGCCGTCCGCCAGGTATTTTTCCAGCACTTCCTCGTCGCACATGGCCAGTTCCTCCGAAAATACCTCCGCAGAAACATCGCGTCCAAAATCCACGCACCTGTCGTCCAGTTTTTCTTTCAGTTCTTTTAAGAGAGCCTCCCTGTCTGCCTGCTCCTGGTCCATTTTGTTGACAAAAAGAAAGACAGGAACCTGATAGCGTTTCAGCAGTTTCCACAAAGTCTGCGTATGCCCCTGTACGCCGTCCGCGCCGCTTATGAGCAGAACGGCATAGTCCAGTACCTGCAATACACGTTCCATCTCCGCACAGAAATCCACATGACCGGGCGTGTCAAGAAGGGTGAACCTCTGGCCGTCCAGGGAGAATAAAGCCTGCTTGGAAAAAATTGTGATACCTCTCTTACGCTCCAGTTCATGGGTATCTAAAAACGTATCTTTATGATCCACCCGTCCCATTTTACGAATTACACCGCTTAAGGACAAAATACACTCTGAAAGGGTCGTTTTGCCGGCATCCACATGGGCCAGCATGGCAATACATATATTAGGGGTCATACTATGCCTGCTGCCGGATCTATGCCTCCCTGCCATAAGGCAGCCTGGGCTTCTTTGATCGTAAATGTTTTATTGATTGTCCCTTTGAAATTTCCCTTTCCTTTTATGACAATCGTCGCTCTCTTACTGCCGGTTGTGGCTTTTTTATTGTTCTTGTAAGAGATTGTGTAGTCTTTTCCTTCTAAAAGCGTTTTTCCGTTGAAGGTAAGCTGCGGCCTTGGTTTCGCGGCGCCGTTCTTTAAGGTTTCCTCTTCGATCTGATCCAGACCTTTCAGCTTTTGGCTGCCTGCCGCTTCCTTCGCGTCTTTCTTCAGGTCGAAGGCCGTGATCTTGAAGGTCACGCGCTTTGTACCAATATATCCGCTCTCTTCCTTCCCTTTCAGGATGACGGCCGCGGTTCCTGCATCCATATTATTTTCATAGGAAACCTCATAGTCCGTGCCTTCTTTAAGCGTGTTTGTCACTCCCTTTTCCTTAAAAGTAACTTCCAGATCGTTTAAAACGACCTCATTCCCTGTATACACCCTGGGCCTTATTTTCCCGACTCTGACTTTGCTCATAAGTGTCGGGGCGCCGTCGGCTCCCGGGTCCACGATCGTCAGCTTCACAGTCTTTTCGCCTGTGAAATTAGTGCCTTTGGCCTTTAATTTGATTTCATACTCGCCCGGATCCTTGTAAGCATTTTCACCATCTATCGTAAAATCTTTGTTCTTTGCCAGTTTTTTGCCGTTCCAGAATAGTTCCGGAACCTGTTTCCGGCTCTTTTTGCTTTTTGCGGCCGCCATATCGTTCGCTTTGACGTCCGCGAGGTTTACTGGCATGATGGAAAAGGCCAGATCCATTGATTTTTTTCCTGTCTGCTTTTGGCAGTCCTCTCGATAAGCGCCTTTGAATGTGACAGTGATCGTTGGCGCTTTTTCCGCGGAGACGGAGCACGCCTTTGTATTGTACTTATATTTAACCGTGTAATCCAGCCCTTCGATCAGACGGTCCGAATTTTTATATATGCGTACCGCAGGCTTGACGGCGCTTCCGGTGTAGGATACGCTTTTTGCGTAAGCAGCCCACAGAATACCCTCTGCCTCTTCTTCGTCCGGTATTTTCGGCATATCGTCCATGTCCCCCGGCAGCACCTGGCCTTTCACCTCCAGCCACTTTGCGTACAAAATCAGGTCGTTTTCTACGATATCCTTTCCAAAATCCCACGGCGTTATGCAGGCTGCGTCCCTGTACCAGCCTTTAAAGATAAATCCTTCCGCGCTCGGGCTGGCGGGTTCTTTCACCAGGCTTCCTTTCGCAAGATCTTTATAGTCTGCTCCGGTATATTCCGGAAGGGCGGTCCCCTTCCCCTGCAGATCAAAGGTTACGCCATAAGTCTCCTCAGCCGTCCGGCTTTCCTCCCAGCACGCATACAGGGTCAGATTGCCTTCTATCTTATCCGTTTCAAAATTCCATAGTACCGTGCAGGCAGCATCCTTATACCAGCCTTTAAAGGTATAACCTTCCGCGCTCGGGCTGGCGGGTTCTTTTACCAGACTTCCTTTCGCAAGATCTTTATAGTCTGCTCCGGTATATTCCGGAAGGGCGGTCCCCTTTCCCTGCAGTTCAAAGGTTACGACATAAGTTGCCTCAGCCGTCCCGGTTTCCTCCCAGCACGCATACAGGGTCAGATTGCCTTCTATCCTATCCGTTGCAAAATCCCACGGTTCTGTACAGGCAGCATCCTTATACCAGCCTTTAAAAGTATAACCTTCCGCGCTCGGACTGGCGGGTTCTTTCACTTGATCCCCTTTCGCAAGATCTTTATAATCTGCTCCGGTATATTCCGGAAGGGCGATTCCCTTTCCCTGGAGATCGAAAGTCACGGTATACAAAACTTCCTGTTCGGGGGACACCGTAAGCGTCACGGTCGTTTTCAGACCGCGGCATTCGATCTCCAGTTTCTTTTCCCCGGGGACAGACATGTTGATTTCGTCCGCATTCGTGGTGAAATCAGTAGCCTCCACCGGCTCTTCGATTCCTCTGTCGCTGCAGTAAACTACTTTCAAATCGCTCACATCAAGCGTTTCCCCGCACAGATAGGCTGTTTTCATTTTTACAGCCTTGAGACGCGGATAGTTGACGTCGGGTTTTTTACCTTTTGCAACTATTACACTACTGGACTGCTGATTCCAAAGTTCGGTAATGACATTGCCGTCTTCGGCATACCATGCATCGTCGCCGACGGGAAGAAGGAAAGGCGCTTTCATGTTTACAGGCGCTTCAATCTGCGCAAGACGGTTGCAAAAATAAAAAATACCACCCGCAGCCTCCAGACCTGCAAGATTAAAATGACTGAGATCCAGGCTTGTCAGACTGATGCACTCATCAAACATGCTCCTCATATCGGTTACCTTTGTGGTATCCGAAGGACTGAAATCCAGGTTTACTAAATTGTCGCATTTCTCAAACATACCCATCATGCTGGTTACCTCCGCAGTATTTAAACTGCCGGCGCGTAAACCTGCCAGGCGGCTGCAGCCGCTGAACATACGACTCATGTCGGTTACGCTCCCGGTATCCAGGCTGCTGATATCCAGGCTTTCCAAACTGCTGCAGTCGCTGAACATATAACTCATATTGGTTACTTCTGCGGTATTTAAACTGCTGATATCCAGGTTTTCCAAACTACTGCAGAAGCTAAACATACTACCCATATCGGTTACTTTGGCGGTATTTAATTTACTGATATTCAGACTTGTCAGACTGCTGCAGCCGCTAAACATACACACCATTCCTGTTACATTCGCAGTATCTAAACCACTAACATCCAGGCTTGCCAAACTGTTACAGTCGCTGAACATATAACTCATATCGGTCACTTTTGCAGTATTCAATGGACCGAGGTCCAGGCTTGTCAAACCGCTGCAGCCGCTGAACATACTGTTCATATCGGTCACATTCTCAGTATCCAATGGACTGAGATCCAGGCTTGTCAAACCGCTGCAGTAGCTAAACATACCGGACATATTGGTCACATTCGCAGTATTCAGTGGACTGAGATCCAGGCTTGTCAGGCTGCTGCAGCTTTCAAACATATCACTCATGTCGGTCACTTTCGCAGTATTCCATGAACTGAGATCCAGGCTTGTCAAACTGCGGCAGCCGCTAAACATATCCCACATACTGGTTACATCCGCAGTATTGAATTGACTGAGATCCAGGCTTGTCAGACTGCTGCAGCCTTTAAACATATTCCCCATATCAGGCACGCCCTCAGTATTTATGCCGCTGAGATCCAGGTCTGTCAGACTGCTGCAGTCCTCAAACATATACTCCATTTTTTCTACATTCGCGGTATTTAGTTTACTAAGGTCCAGGCTTGTCAGACTGCTGCAGCCGCTGAACATATGCTCCATATCAGCTACCTGCCCGGTATTTAATTTGCTGAGATCCAGGCTTGTCAAACCGCTGCAGCCCCTGAACATATAACGCATGTCGTTTACTTTAGAGGTGTCTAAAGGGCTGAGATCCAGCTTTGTCAAACCGCTACAGTTGTCAAACATTTGACCCATACCGGTCACATTCTCAGTATTCAATGGACGGAGATCCAAGCTTGTCAAACCGCTGCAGCCGTTAAACATGCTGTACATATTGGTTACATTCGTAGTATTCAATGGAGTGAGATCCAGCTCTGTCAAACCACTGCAGCCACTGAACATAGCGAACATTGTAGCCACATTTTCAGTATTGAATGATCTAAGGTCCAGACTTTTCAAACCGCTGCAGCCACTGAACATACAGCCCATATCGGTTACCTGCGAAGTGTCTAACTGTCTAATATCTAGGCTTGTCAATTTGCTGCAATTTTGAAACATATAACTCATATCAGTCACTTTCGAGGTGTCTAAACCACTGAGGTCTATGGTTTCCAGATTGACACACCCCTCAAAAAGCCAGGATGCATCTGTCATATTTTTCACATTGATCTGAGCAGAGCATATTTCATCGACACGGTCCTTCCAGGGGGTGTTATTCCCAGCTTTTATAACATTGCCTGTGCCGCTCACTGTCAGTGTCCCGTCCTTAATGTCCCAGGTAATTCCATTCTCAGTAGTTCCCGACGCAATTTTCTCCGACGTATCCGCTCCATTCTCATCCGCGTTTTGCCCCTCCATAGCGGAATTTTCGCCAGACGTCTCCGTCAGTTCTTCTTCTGCCGGTTCGCTTTCCGCTTCCTGTGCTTCCGCGGCGGATTCCTCCATGCTGTCTGTTTCCATATTCTCTTCCGGCAAAGCGGCCGCATATGCCAGGGACGCTGCACCGTTGCCTGTACACAGCATGGCCGCGCACAAAAAACCTGCCATAAATCTGCGAACACTTCTGTTTTTCATCCCATTTCCTCCCCATTTCCATGATATTTGATACAAAAAGTATACTCCATTGCACTTCAGGACGCAACAGATACTTTTTGATTCCGTCCTGTGAAAAGCGGGTTCCGGACACCCCCGTATACCTCATGTTGCAGAAAATGGATTTTATAAGATACGAAGGAAACATACCATGCAACGGCAAAACATGGAAAAGCCCCGCAGGCCAGGTAAAATCGGGGCCTCCGGGACTTTTTAACCATTTTGAGCGTCAAACTCAATATTATGAGTTACTTGATCACAGTTTTGGCTGCTTGAATACTTCCTGCTCCAAAAGAGACATTCTGATGGGAAGTAATTCGTATTTTTGTACATCCTGCCGCAGATTTTCCAGTCCGTGGTACAGATTCAGATGGTTCTCGGCAATTACATTAATCTTCGGGACAATATCATTCTCCAAAATTAACCGGATGGCATTGTCGCCGTCTTCAATCTTCCTGGTTAAAGACGTCTCCATCTTCGTCATGTCCTCGCGGATGGATTTCTCTATCTTTTCCATGTCTCCGTGAATGGATTCTTCCATCTTTTCCATGTCTCCTCGGATAGATTCCTCCATCTTCGTCATGTCTCCTCGGATGGAGCCTTCCATCTTCGCCATGTCTCCTCGGATAGAGCCTTCCATTTGCCCCATGTCTTCGTGGATGGATTCCTCCATCTTTCCCATGTCTCCTCGGATGGAGCCTTCCATCTTCACCATGTCTCCCCGGATAGAGCCTTCCATTTGCCCCATGTCTCCTCGGATGGATTCCTCCATTTTCGCCATATCTCCTCGGATGGAGCCTTCCATTCGCTCCATGTCTCCGTGGATGGATTCCTCCATCTTTCCCATGTCTCCCCGGATGGAGCCTTCCATTCGCTCCATGTCTCCGTGGATAGATTCCTCCATCTTTCCCATGTCTCCCCGGATGGAGCCTTCCATTCGCTCCATGTCTCCGTGGA
>DKVI01000100.1:33699-50932 GCA_002491115.1 Lachnospiraceae bacterium UBA7182
GATTCCTCCATCTTTCCCATGTCTCCCCGGATGGAGCCTTCCATTCGCTCCATGTCTCCGTGGACGGATTCCTCCATCTTTCCCATGTCTCCCCGGATGGAGCCTTCCATTCGCTCCATGTCTTCGTGGATGGATTCCTCCATCTTTCCCACGTTTCCCCGGATGGAGCCTTCCATTCGCTCCACGTCCTCCCGCAATCCCTGAATTGCATTCAGGATAACTGTCATATCATCGCTCATACCTGTGTTCTCCTTTCGCCTGCCCGCCCTCCCGCTTCTATATACTGTGTAACCAAAAAAACATTTGATGTTTCTATAGTATCTCACATTCTAAGCGTGCAGTCAATATGAATCTGCAGGTTTTATTATTCCTCCCCTTCTCTGAGCCTTTCTACGATACTTTGTCTTTCCACTCTTTTAAGCACAATCCAGGGCAGAACCGCGCCGACTGCCAGCAGGATCGGTATCGTCAAGAGAATCGGAAGAACCGTAAATCTGTATGAGAAAAACCACAGGCTGTTTCCCAGATTTTTCACGGTCCCAAGGGATAAAGCTGTCCCGATTGCAAGAGAAACCCCTCCTGATATGATTGCATAATACATTCCTTCTGCCATAAGCATCTGCAAGAGCTGCCGGCCTGTCATTCCCACGGAACGCAGCATGGCAAATTCTTTTCGTCTTGTAAGAATGCTGGTGAGCACAGAATTGATAAAATTCAGAATGCCGATCAACCCCGTAACCAGGCTTAAAGCGCCGCCCACCAAAAGAACCATATTTCTCATCCCCTGAAATTCACCTGTCCGCGTGGATTTAGAGCTGTAATTCATCACCGGCTCCACATGTTCCGTATAGTCTGAAAGGAAGGATTCCATGTCCTGTTCTGTTCCTTCTTCCACATTAAACGCATAGCTCATGACTCCCGGAACGGTGATCATCTCCTGATAAATTTCTGCCGGGAGATAAAAAGAATAATCATAGTTTACCAGGCAGGAATTGGTATAATATTTGATCTTTACCTTTGCCATAACTTCAAATTCCCTTACAATCCGTTCCTTTTCTACCCCGTCTTCATTTACCCCTTCGTAAGTATGAAGCGTCACGGTATCTCCGATTGCAAAGTGGGAAGTCTCCCAGTATGGTCTCTCATTATCATCAAGCTGTATACCCTCTAAAATATAGTTGCCGGACTTTAATTTTTCCTCATCGATGCTTCCTTCCAGCACCTCCAGACGACCAAGCGGCAAATCCTCCAGTCCATAGACTACCGCACCCAAAGCAGCGCCGTCAGAAACATCATCGGTCTCCACTGTAAACCCTTCCGTACTTCTGACGTTGGTAAGCAACCGCCCCCCTACCAGAAAACCCGGCTGCTGCTCTACTGCCTCGATCATGCTTTCAGACAGGGCATTTTCCGGGCCGGTGTACCGATAATTAAAATAGTCCCCATGGCCGATCAGAAAGTCCGTATCCACAAACTTGGAAAGATACTTATCCATATCAAATCCCAGGCTGAACGTATACAGTGTATTGAACAACACCAGACTTAAGGACATGGAAAGGATAACTAACAGCGTACGTTTCTGGTTCCGCAGAAGATTTGCCGCCGCCATACGGAAAATCCTGGCCCCACGCTCTGAATGCCGTTCCTTTTTCCGGTATTTTCCGTCCCTGTCCGTATAGCGCACCGCCTCCACAGGCGACACCCTGGCCGCAATCCTCCCCGGCCTGGCCACGCTGACAGACACTGTCACAAGCGCAAACAAGGTGCTTCCCAGGAAAATAAAAGGGTTGGCGCTGGTCTGATTTCCATTCCCCGCCAGAAACAAACGGCTCATAACGACCGGAACCAAAAAGCATCCCAGAAACCAGCCCATAATCAGCCCCGCCGGAATCCCGACACAGGATAAAAGAAGCGCCTGCCTGTGAATCAGCTTTTTGATCTGCTTTCCGGTGGCTCCGATCGTTTTTAGCAGACCATAAAAACGGATATCTTTGATCACTGATATCTGGAAAATATTATAAATAATCAGATACCCGGCCAGCAGGATCAAAAGAAGCGCCGACAGAACTCCGGCAATCGTCACCGCATCCGGTTTCATATTGGCGGACAGATAGGACCAGTTTACATTGCAGGAAATATAATTCCCGGCATCTTCATCCCGGGAATACCCGCTCTCTGTCACAACCCGGTCCAGTTTTCCTTCTATCCCCAGGGAATTGTGAAACATAATATAACAGTTGATCACCCCTGTCATATCCCAGTCTTCTTCATAACTGTTGTAAAGCTCCTCTATATGGACGTCTACATAGGCCCGGGAAGCCACCAGCATGGATACGTTGAATACAGGGTCCGCCTCCCACCAGCCGGACAGGACAAATTCCCGGGTGACCTGCCGCCCATGCACGGTCAGTTCCAGGGTCACAGGCGCGCCGATCCTTTGTTCCACCCCCAACAGCTGCATCGTCCGGGTATCCATGATGATCTCATTCTCCGCTTTCGGCCTGCTGCCTGTGGTCGGCTCACAGAATCCCAGCCTGATCCCCACGTCATCCATATAGTAAAGCTCTCCGTGCCTTTTTAACAAAGCTTCATTATCCACGCTGCTGCTTAAAATACGGTTGTAGGAGATCTCTTTAATCAGTGGATGGTTTTTCACCTTTTCATAGGTTTCATCTGACACATATTTAAGAACGGCCATACCGTCTCCGCCCGCCTGACGCATGGTCTGCCTCTGTAAATTCTCCATGATTCCGCTGCCTGCCGTAAAAAGCGTTGTAAAAAGCATGGCTGTCAGAGCAATCGCCAGCACCGCAATTATATTTCTCTCTTTTGCCGCCCGAAGGCTTTTATCAGACAAAGTACGGATCACCTTTTTATTCTTTATTCTATACATGGCTGCCACCTGCTATCTTTCCGTCTTCTATGCGGATGATCCGGTCCGCCATCTGGGCGATCTCCTCATTGTGGGTGATCATGACGATGGTCTGACGAAACTGCTCGCTGGTTACTTTCAAAAGTCCCAGCACATCCAGGCTGGTCCTGCTGTCCAGATTACCCGTAGGTTCGTCAGCCAGCAGAATCGCAGGCTTCGTGGCAAGCGCCCGGGCAATCGCCACCCGCTGCTGCTGCCCGCCGGAAAGCTGATTGGGAAGACTGTGAACTTTTTCAGAGATTCCCAGCGTCTTTATGATACTGTCCGTGTGCTTTTTATCAACCACCCCTCCGTCCAGTTCGATGGGAAGGACAATATTTTCATATACATTCAGCACCGGCACCAGGTTGTAGCTCTGAAAGACAAATCCGATCTTCCGGCGGCGGAAAATCGTCAGCGCGTCGTCTTTTAAGGTAAAGATATCTTTGCCCGCCACTTTCACCTGTCCGCTGTCAGGCCGGTCCAAGCCCCCAATCATATGCAAAAGAGTCGATTTTCCGCTTCCCGAAGTGCCGATGATCGCCACAAACTCGCCTTCTTCCACGGAAAAACTGACTCCGTCCAGGGCTTTGACACATGTATCACCGTTTCCATAATACTTTTTTAAGTCTGTTGTCTCTAAGATTGCCATAAATTCCTCCTGCCAACAAAAAATTCGTGTATATTTTCTATACACGAATATACGCCTGCAATCTTTCCAGAGTCTTTCTCAAATCTTACAGTTTTGAAAGATTCTGCTCTTTTGGAAGAAATACGGAAAATACGGACCCCTCCCCCACTTTTGACGACACTTTGATATAGCCGCCCTCACGGCTTAAAATTTCCCTGGCCAGATACAGACCCAGGCCGGCGCCTTCCTCCTGACGCACTGCGCTGCCCCGGTAAAAGCGGGTAAAAATACGCGCCATATCCTCCTCCGATATACCGATCCCTGTATCTGCAATATCAATCCTTACAAACATCTCATAGGCCTGCACCGACAAAGTAACCCTGCCTCCTGTTTGCGTATATTTAATTCCGTTATCCAGAATATTGACCAGCGCTTCCAGTGTCCATTTAAAATCAAAAAAAGCATACAGCTTTGGAATCTCTTCCTGTACATATACATCCACCCCTTTTTCTCCGGCATAGGCAGGGATTCCGATCTTTTTTAAAAGATCCTGGATACAGTTCTTTTCAGGCTTTACCTCCATGATCCCATTCTCCAGGCGGGACAGTTTTACCAGAGATTGTATGAGGAAATTAAGCTTTTCTGTCTGTCCCCGGATCTCTTTTATAATACTCCCGGCTCCGTCGTTAAGTTTTTGTTCTTCCAGAAGCTGCCCGTAGAGCAGAAGATTGGCAATCGGCGTTTTGGTCTGGTGGGAGATATCGCTGACCAGCGTGCGGATCGTGTCCCTCTCCTTTTTCAACTGTTTTTGCCCCGCGTTTCCCATGGACAGGTAGCGGTACATCCTCGCCTCCAGTCTGGACATCTTATCTTCCGTAAATTCTTTTTCCTCAAACGTCCCGTCCACGGCGGATTCCAGCATCTGATCTATACAGGTCAGGATCCGGCCGGTCTTCTGATACATCCTTAAGGCCGCTGCCAGCGACACAGCGGCGGCTAAAATACAAAGCACTGTCATTCTTTTACTGCTCCCATATATATCCGATACCGTATACAGTGCGGATCGGCGCGCCGGGAAGCTTTTTGCGCAGACGTTTCATCGCCACCGATAAGGCGTTTTCTTCCACAAATTCCGCTCCGTCAGACCAGATCTTTTCGATTAACTGACTTCTTGTCAGCGTCCTTCCCCGGTTAAAAACCATCAGCTTCAAAAGTTTCTGCTCCGTCCTGCTGAGATCCTGTTCCACACCGTCCACCAGATATTCCATATTTTCAAAATCAAAAGAAAAATTTTTCCACAAAAATACGCCCGTTTGGGATGACTTTCTTCTTAAGACAGCATTCACCCTGGCCCGAAGTACCATCAGTGAAAAAGGCTTGGTAATATAATCATCCGCCCCTGTCTCCAGTCCGGTGACAATATCAACCTCCATATCGTTGGCCGTCAGAATAATAATCGGAACCTGGCTTTTTTCCCGTATCTCCCGGCACAGATCCAGACCGCTGCCATCCGGCAGGTTGATATCCAGAATGACCAGATCCACATCCTCATCTAAACAGGTTCTTGCCTCGGCAAGCGTCCCGGCCTGCAATACCTGTTCCGGCTTCAAAGAAAGCGCAATCCCCCGGTTCAGGGCACAGTCGTCTTCTACAATCAATAATTTCACCTGTCATCCTCCATTTAAGTTTTACCGCAGCCCCCTGCGCGCACGCGGGCTTTCGCTGATTCCTTCTGTGTTATTTATTCTGCCAGAAACAGACAGAAAAATCAACGGCAGAAATCATTTACTTATCCGGCGCAATCCCTTATAATAGCATCAAAGGAGGAATCCTATGATCCAGATAGCAATGAAATCCAAAGGAGCCGTGGACCGAAGCTCTATCCTGTCTTTAAACGTCCCACGCACGGCAGGAAACCGGTTCCCGGCCGCCGCATCCGGCGCGGCAAAACCTGCCAGGCCCGCGGATATAAAAACGACAGAAAGTCCGGCCGCGCCTTCTGCCGCAAGGCCGGTTCCGCCGCTGAAACATCCGGTACAAAAAGGCCAGAAAGCGCACCTTTCACCCGGTACTCCCCTTAAAAGCATCAGGGCCTGTTTTGGCTGGAATACCTCCCATCCCCAGTGCGACGTGGATGTCTCCGCCTTTTTGCTGGGCGCCGACGGGAAAGTGCCGGGGGATTCCTGGTTCGTATTTTACGGCCAGACGGTAAGCCCCGATCAAAGCACAGAATTTACGGAACTTGCGTCTGCGGACCGGGAGATGATCCGGATCGATCTGCAAAAACTGGACCCGAAGGTCAAAAAGATTGTCTTTGTCCTGACCATCAACGACGCCTTTGCCAAAAAACTGAACTTTGGAATGATAAAAGACGCTTATGTGCGGATCCTGGACGGTGCAGGCGCCGCGGAACTGGTCAGTTTTCAGATGACAGAATATTATTCCAATGTCATATCCATGATGATCGGGGAAGTATACAACCATAACGGCCTGTGGAAATTCAATGCCGTCGGAAACGGAGTCGCAAAAGATCTGGAAGGCCTGTGCGGCCTGTATGGCGTGCAGGTAAGTCATTAGTTAAAATATAAACAGGAGAATCCCATATGCTTACTTTTGAAACAGTGAATGAACTGACCTTAAAAGTCACCTGCAGCGGAAGTGATGTACTTTTCACCAAAGCAGGTTCCTTTATCGCCGGAGAAAGTCCGGGCGGCAAAAATTACAAATTTGAAAAGCTTCTTTTAGGCCCCCAGGGCGGACTGGCGCAGGCTGCTTTAGGCTCTTTGATGCGCCGGGTTACAGGGGAAAATCTGCCCCTTATGAAAGTCATCCTGAACGGTGATTCGGTTACATATTATGCGGATGACAGCCAGCATGTGGTGGTCTATAAACTGGCTATGGGCGAAGTGGTATCTGTGGAGTCGGAAAATATCCTGGCGTTTACCCAGGACTGCAAATATTCCGTGCGTTTTATCGGCTGCGGCGTCCTCTCCCAGAAGGGCCTTGCCACCTCCACGCTGACCGGAACCGGCCCCGATGCGTATGTGGCAGTCCTGGCCAACGGAAACCCCATTGTATTAAGCAATGTAAAGAGCCGTCATACCATTTCCGTGGACCCGGATGCGGTCATCTGCTGGATGGGACAGTCCGGCTACTGCGACCCCCAGATCACGACTGACTTATCCTGGAAGAACCTGATCGGCCAGGCTTCGGGAGAATCCTATGCGTTCCAGTGGAGCGGTAATCAGCCGGTATCCGTGGTCATCCAGCCGTCGGAGCGCAGAGGCGGAATCCAGATCGGCATAGATTAAAAAACAGGCAGCCGCATGGTCTCTTAGGGCCAAACGCGGCTGCCATATAATTACTCCGCCGCCGTCGGCCGGTCGCAGACGCCGACAAAGAGCGGTACACCCATGTCGCTTATGATTCCGAACAGAAACGGCCGGTTCAAATCAAGTACATATGTTTCCTGTGCGGCTGGGTCAAATGCCGCGCCCGCCTCCATCTCAATCGCGGTATAGGCAGCCGCTTCCACTCCTTTTTCATTGATTCCCAGATGGGATTCCTGTTTGATTCGGGAGATATAGATTCCCGGCTCTTTGGAAATCCCGCCAAAATCCGCCCGTTCCGTTTCAAAAGCGTCTTTTAGCCCCAAGGCCTGCACCGTCTCTCCCAGCTCCATACTGTCGTCAAAACTGAATTTGGGGAGAGACAGCTTAACAGTTCCGTATACGCCCTCCCCGGCCCCAAACATCTCCGATAATTTTTCTTCTGTCAGCAGGTTTTGTACATCCTGCCCCTCTTTTGGCAGCATAAAGACCATGGAACCGCTGTTTTTAAGGTACAGCCTGGTTCCTTCATACTCTTCTCCTTGATAGTATACCTGAGAAAAATATTCCCCATTCATATATTCGCATGTAATCTCTTCGCCTGAACGGGTTGTAAAACTGTCTTTTGTATTCCCGCTCTCCACAAAGCGGTCAACCCACTCATCGTTCAGATACAAAGTATTGATGATCGCCAGCACTTCATTGGGTGAGGTTTCAAAAGCCGGCTTTAAAAGTCCTTCCGTCTCTTTTGCCACCCACGCCCCCATGGCCTCTCCCGCGGAAGTGTCCGTAAAATCCACCTGAAACGCCGACGCGTAAAAATCCGCCCGGGCCGTGGCAAGAAATTCCTTTTTTACAGGAAATCCATTCTGTATCCAGAGAGAATCCGCCATTTTTAATTTACCGCATTCGTTATCCTCATAAAGCCTGCGGAACAGATTGCCGCATTCCTCTGCCAGCTTCTTTGTGTCTTCCATCCCCAGAAGCGACAAAAATTCTTCCTGCGTATTCCCTTTCGCGCCCTGCGCCGCCATAGCCAGCGCGTAGTATAAAGACAACGGCGAATAATTCCGGTTCCCTTCTTTTGCTCTTAAGATCTCAGAAGCCGTCTTCCAGGAGAAGCGGTTCACCGCCTCTAACAGACTGTCATCCACCGGATTCTCCTCCC
This sequence comes from Lachnospiraceae bacterium UBA7182, assembly GCA_002491115.1. GTDB lineage: Bacteria > Bacillota > Clostridia > Lachnospirales > Lachnospiraceae > Hominiventricola. The sequence continues at coordinate 41,739 of DKVI01000100.1, forward strand.
GGATCGTCCACTGGGTATCATAGTCTTCATACCCCACTGCCTGCAAAGCCGCCGGTTCTGTCAGCATTCGGCTGCCGCCTGTATCCTCCGGTTTCGCGCCGCATCCTGTCGTTGCCATCATAAGCGCCGTCACCCCCGCTGTCCATTTTATAAATTTCTTTTTCATATACGTCCTCCTGTCCTGTGTTGTTATATTTAAAAACGGAAGGAAAGGACATATTACTACAGTTTTAAACTATTTTATATACAAAATACCGCATACAGCGGAACCGAACAGATTCCGTTCTCCTCTCCGAAATTTTTTTCTGAGATCCTGTACATAAATTCCGGATGATACATTTTCTGAAAGTGTTTCATGCTTTTCGCTTTTACATTTTCTCCTGATTTTATCTCTATGGGAACGATCCGACCCTCTTTTTGTATCACAAAATCAAGTTCGGACACCGGCGTGTCAGAGGTCCAGTAATACAGATCGTATCCGTTTGCTTTTAAAGTCTGTGCCGCATAGTTTTCTGCCAGCGCTCCCCGGTATAGAGGAGAAAGTTCATTTCTGATAATATTCTCCGGCAAAATCCCTGTAAACGCAGACAAAAGACCCACATCTGACAAATATAATTTAAAAGAAGACACATCCCGAAACGCAATGAGCGGCAGTTCTCCCCTTGTAACCCGGTCACAGGATAATACTATGCCGGAGAAAATCAGCCATGCAATGGAATCTCCAAACAGCCCTGCCGTAGCCCCTTTACGGATCAGTTTATATTGAAATTTTTTGTTCTCTTTTGCCAGTTGCGCAGGCATAGATAAGAACGCGTTCCTGATTTTAGTACTGTCGCTGCTGCTCGCATATTTCGCCATATCCGCCGTGTAGGCATTTAGTATCAGATTCTGCACCTCCGGCACATTAATCAGAGATTTTCTGTCTGCATATTCATTGACTGCCGCCGGCATCCCGCCTATGAACAGATATCGCTGATACCAGCCAAGTAATTCATAATGAGCGGCTCTCGGCATCTCTTCCATTCTTTGAAAATGTTCCCGGATCATAGATACATAATGTCTTTGACCCATGGCTTCCAGAAACTCATCAAAACTAAGCGGATACAAAGTTTTCATCCACACTTTCCCTACCGGGAAAGAATACTGTTCTCTGTGTATTGCCACACCCAGAAGACTGCCTGCCGCCGCAATATGGTATTCAGGCGCTTCCTCGCAAAAATATTTCAGAGAGGCCAGCGCACGCTCACACGCCTGTATCTCATCAAAGATCAGCAGTGTTTCATCCGGTATGATCTTCTCCCCAAAATATTCTTCGATCAGCCATAAAAGTCTGTCCGGATTCAGCTCTCCCAAGAAAAAATCAGCCACAGCCGCCATTCTTTCAAAATTAATGTAAATACTGTTTTTATAATATCTGTCTGCAAACTCACGGAGAATATAAGTCTTTCCCACCTGGCGCACTCCGTACAGCACAAGCGGCATCCGATCTTTATCCCGCCGCTTCCACTCCACCAGCTCATTCATTATATTTCGTTCCATATAATTCCTCTATTATTTTTTGTTATATTATAATTCTTTCGCAACTTATTTTCAATAAAAGATCATTTTAAAATGATTTTTTATTGAAAATAAGTCCAAAAAAAGCCCTCGAATGCAAGCATTCCGGGCTTTTTCTTAACAATAACTGATTATCTCTTGGAGAACTGCGGCGCGCGGCGGGCTGCTTTGAGACCGTATTTCTTACGCTCTTTCATTCTCGGGTCACGGGTCAGGTAACCTGCTTTTTTAAGCACTGGCCTGTAGTCAATATCTGCCTGCACCAGGGCGCGGGCAATGCCGTGTCTTACCGCACCTGCCTGTCCGGTATAACCGCCGCCGTGTACGTTGACCATTACGTCAAATTTATCTGCGTTCTCTGTCGCTACGAGAGGCTGACGGACAATTACTTTCAAAGTCTCAAGACCGAAGTAATCGTCGATGTCCCTTTTATTGATTGTTATTTTGCCTGTTCCGGGTACCAGGTATACCCTGGCGATAGATTTTTTCCTTCTGCCGGTTCCGTAGAAATTTGTCTTAGCCATACTGATTTACCTCCTCTTAAAATGTCAATACTTCTGGTTTCTGAGCTGCATGCGGATGCTCCGGTCCGGCATAAACATGAAGCTTGGTGTACATCTGCCTTCCCAGAGGCCCTTTCGGGAGCATGCCTTTGACTGCAAGCTCAAGAACCTTCTCCGGCTTCTTTGCCAGCATTTCCTTCAAGGTGGTCTCTTTCATACCGCCCACATACTCTGAGTGGTGGTAATAAATTTTCTGGTCTAACTTCTTGCCGGTTACTTTGATCTTTTCTGCATTTATAATAACCACATAATCACCGGTATCAATATGGGGGGTGAACACAGGCTTATTCTTACCTCTTAACACTTTTGCTACTTCTGAAGCCAGACGGCCTAATGTATATCCGGTAGCGTCAACTACATACCATTTTCTTTCCACTTTTGCTGGATTAGCCATGAAACTGTTCATTGGTGTACCTCCTGTTAAATTTAAAGTCAAAACATTTATAATACATAGAAACGTCCTACCGGGGCTTTGGATCAGACATTTTCCTGCACTGTCACAGTTAAATATTATATGACACATATCCGCACATGTCAATCATTTTTTCAAAAAAACAGCCCAAAAACAGGCAGAAACAGGGACCCGCCTTCACGGCTGTCCCTGTTATGTCTTTCCTGATTCGACACCTACTGTCCGTAGTACGCGTTCGCGCCATGTTTACGGTAATAGTGCTTATCCTGAAGCTCCTGCGGTGCAGGCTGGATACGCGGGTTGATGGTCTCCGCGCGGTAAGCCATCTTGGCTACCTCCTCAAGCACCACCGCATTATGGACCGCTTCATGGGCGTCTTTCCCCCAGGCAAAAGGCCCGTGATTCTTGCAGAGTACTGCCGGTACCGCCATGACGTCTTTATTCATGGCTTTAAAAGAATCCACGATCAGATGTCCGGTGTTTTCCTCATAAGCGCCGTCGATCTCTTCTTTGGTCAGGCAGCGGACACAGGGAATCTCTCCGTACATATAGTCCGCGTGCGTCGTTCCGTAGCACGGAATGCTTCTGCCCGCCTGCGCCCAGCTGGTAGCGTAGGAAGAATGGGTGTGTACGATGCCCCCGATTTCAGGAAACGCCTTGTAAAGCTCCAGGTGGGTAGGCGTATCGGAAGAAGGCTTGTAGTGCCCTTCTACTTTATTGCCGTTTAAATCCATAACTACCATATCTTCCGCGGTCATAGTCTCATAGTCCACGCCGCTGGGTTTGATAATAAACAGCCCGCTTTCCCGGTCGATCGCGCTGACATTTCCCCAGGTAAAGGTCACCAGACCGTATTTGGGAAGCAGCATATTTGCTTCAAATACTTTCTGTTTTAATTCTTCTAACATACTCTTTGCTCCTTATAGTTACGAAAATTTTAAATCTTATCTGTAAGCGATCGCATTCCATCTTAATTCATTCTTGAAATCGCGTATGGTGGTATTATTGTCAATTACTACGCTTTCAATACCCATGGCTGCTGCCCAGTCAACCATCTGTTCCACGGACAAATCATAGGAGAATGCAGAATGGTGCGCGCCGCCTGCCAGAATCCAGCTCTCCGTACCTACCGCCAGGTTCGGCTGCGGGGTCCAGAACGCAGTTGCCACCGGAAGTTTCGGCATGGGCTGTTCTACTTTCTTGCAGTCTACCGCATTGATGATCAGACGGAAACGGTTTCCCAGATCTACTAAAGAGGTAGCCACTGCCGGTCCTGTCTTGGAAGTAAATACCAGACGCGCCGGGTCTTCTCTGTTGCCCATGGTAAGAGGCTGCACTTTGATGGAAATCGGTCCCTCTGAAATGCTGGGGCATACTTCCAGCATATGGGACTGTAAAATGCCTTCTTTGCCCGGAACCAGGTTGTAAGTATAGTCTTCCATGAAAGAAGTTCCCTTTGCTCCCTCTTTGCCTTCGGTCATGATCTTCATCAGACGTACCATAGCCGCGGTCTTCCAGTCGCCTTCTGCGCCAAAGCCATAGCCTTTTTCCATCAGTCTCTGGATCGCCAGGCCCGGAAGCTGCTTTAAGCCGCCCAGCATGCCGAAGTGGGTAACAATCGCATGATAATCTCCGTCCTTTAAGAACTTCTCGGCGCCGATCTCGATCTGTGCCTGTACTGCCACATGTCTGCGGAATTCCGCTTCGTCTCTGCCTTCCAGCAGGATCTGGTATTTACTGTAATATTCTTCCACCAGCGCGTCCACTTCGCCCTGGGGTACCGCGTCCACATATTCCACCAGATCATTGACATTGTAATGATCAATCTCCCATCCGAATTTGATCTGTGCTTCTACCTTATCGCCTTCTGTAACCGCCACATTATTCATATTGTCGCCCACGCGGCATACACGGACATGGGAAGACTCCATCACGCCGATGGCGGTACGCATCCAGGCTCCTAAGCGCTCCTGCAATTCTGCACTGCTCCAGTGGCCGAAGATCAGTTTTCTCTCGATCCCCATACGGCTTTCGATGTGGCCGTATTCCCGGTCGCCGTGGGCAGACTGGTTCTCGTTCATGAAATCCATGTCGATGGTTCCGTAAGGAATCTCCTCGTTAAACTGAGTCAAAAGGTGACACAGCGGCTTTCTGTATTCCTGAAGGCCGATAATCCACATTTTCGCGGGAGAAAATGTATGCATCCATGTGATAACGCCCGCGCAGTCCGGATCACTGTTGGCTTCGTTAAGCGTTTTACGGATAGACGCCTGGCTGATCAGCGTCGGTTTTAAGATCACTTCATAAGGAAGTTTTCCGCCTGCGTTCAGACCTGCAACAATCTTTGCGGACTGCTCAGCCACCACGCTTAAGCATTTCTCTCCATACAGATCCTGAGATCCTGTACAAAACCAGAATTTATAGTTTTTCATTTTTAGGATACCTCCGTTAAATTTATTCTGAACTGTCGTCATCCGACTGCTCATATTCTCCATTTAAATATGCTTTTATAGAAAATCCGCCCAGCAAAACCCCAATCACCGAGAACAGCAGAATCGCCCCGATAAATAACAGGCGCTCCATCCCCGTGTGGCTTGCAGGCGCACCTCTTAGCCCCCATGCAAGATACAAAAGGTATACCGACACCACAACCCGAAGGATCAGGGATACTTTTGGCGGACTGTTTTTCTTTTTATCATCCATTTTACACAACGCCTCCTGTCGCTCTTACAGAATCGCGTACCAGAATTTTCGGCCGGTACAGATAGGTCCCGTCAAAATCCGGTTCATTGATCAGGCGGATCATATTTTCCGCCGCCTTTTTTCCCAGTTGTTTCATAGGATATGGTACCGATGTAATGTGCGGGTCGCACAAAAGCGACAGATCCGACCCGTCCACACTGATGACAGAGAGCTGCCCGGGTATCCGGATTCCTTCCCTGCGTAAAAGTTCTACCAGCCCAAAAGCTACTTCATCATTGTAACAGAATACCGCCGTGCTGTCTGTCAGACGGCGCAGCACCGAATTGCGTATGTTTTTCAGATTTCTCTGGTCTTCTGTGTCAATCCAGAGGATCTTCCGGTCGTCCACACTAAGCCCTGCATGCAGGATCGCATTCACATAACCTGCATACCGCAGCTTCCCCTGTCCGTCGTCCGCTTTAAAGATTCCCGCGATTTTTTTATGCCCCTGGGAAATCAGATAGTTTACCGCATCTTCCGCCACTTTCTTGTCGTCCAGCGCCACAAGAGGTGCCGAAAGTTCCGGATAAACACAGTTAAAAAATAAAAGGGGTATATTTCTTCTGCGCAGCTCATGGTAAAATTCCAGATTGGGGTTGGGCAGGGCAGTTTTCGTTCCTTCCACAATCACGCCGTCCACATTGTCTTTTTTCAGAATATTTTCCAGAATCTGGCGCTCGTTATCCACCCGGTTGCTTGTAAAAGCAATCTGGGTCGTATAGCCGGATTTTAAAAGTGTCTGGGCAATTCCCTGAAGGGTGGGAGGAAAGATGTATCCGTCCACATAGGTGCTGATGACGCCTATATTCATATTTTTTCTGCGCGTATTCACGCTGCGGCTGCCTATATAGGTTCCGCTTCCCCGCACCCTTTCCACAAGTCCTTCTGTTTCCAGTATCCCGATGGCGTGGCGCACCGTCTGACGGCTCAGGCTGAACATCTCGCTTAATTCATTTTCCGAATACAGTTTCTCGCCCGGATGCAGCCCCTGCGTGCTGATCTGATCTTTGATCCAGTTCACTAATATAACATATTTGGGCTCCTGATATTTCATATAAACCACAGGGCCGTCCCGAAAGGACAGCCCCTTTCCTTTTTATCGATTCTGACTATTTTTTACGTTTTGATACAAGGTCGATGGTAACAGCGCCCAGAAGTACGGCACCTTTTACAATCTTCTGCAAGTCGGTGGAGAATCCGTACAGGGACATACCGTTGTTCAGGATACCCATGATGAAAGCTCCTACAACCGCACCAATGATCGTTCCGATACCGCCGGAAGTAGCTGCGCCGCCGATGTAGCAGGATGCGATCGCGTCCATTTCAAACTGATCGCCTGCTTTCGGCGTAGCCGAAGCGTTACGGGCTGACAATACGATACCTGCTACCGCGCAGAGAATACCCATATTGGTGTATACCCAGAAAAATACCCTCTCTGTATTGATACCGGACAGTTTTGCCGCTTTGGCATTGCCGCCCAGTGCATAAATCTGGCGTCCTGCAACCGTTTTAGTTGTAATAAAGTGATATAATCCTACCAGAAGTGCCATCAGCACCAACACAAACGGGATGCCGCTGTAGCATGCCAGTTTATAGAAGAAGAACCAGACGATTCCTATAATAATGGCATTTTTTACAATCAACTGCCAGGCCGGGTTGGTGGCAAAGCCATATTTTTTCTTGGTTGCGATGCTCTTTAATTCCGCCATGACAATCAGAACGGATATCACTGCAGCCACAATCAGGCAGATCAGATCCACATTGCCGACTTTGATCGTCGGAAGGAATCCTGCACCTATGTACACAAAGTTATTGGGAAGAGGTCCCTTGGTCTGTGCCTGTAAAAGCACATAAGTAAGACCGCGGCCCATCAGCATGGTTGCCAGCGTTACAATAAAAGGCGGGATTCCAAGTTTTGAAATGAAAAAGCCCGCAAACATACCGCAAAGCAAGCCTACAATCAATGCCGCAATGATGGCAATCCACATGTTCCAGCCATAGTCCACCATACCGATGCCGATGACGGCGCCGCAGGTTGCGACAATGGAACCAACACCCAGGTCAACGTTACCGGTCAGTACGCACAGCAGCATACCAACAGCCAGAATAACGATGTAACCGTTCTGCATGATCAGGTTATTGATGTTTGCCGGGGACAGGTTCTTGCCGCCGGTCAGGATCGCAAAAATAACATAAACCGCTATAAGCGCCAATACCATACCGTACTGTCTCATATCAATATTAACAACTTTTTTCTTATCCATGATTACGCACCTTTCCTGTTATCAGCCATAATACAGCCCATGATCTTTTCCTGAGTCATCTCTTCCTTCGCCAGCTCTCCCGCGATATGGCCCTCATTGATCACATACAGCCGGTCGCAGGTACCGATGATCTCCGGCATCTCGGAAGAGATGATAATCACCGCCTTGCCTGCTTTTGCCAGATCATTAATGACGCAGTAGATCTCATACTTCGCGCCCACGTCGATACCTCTGGTCGGCTCGTCCAGGATCAGCACATCCGGCTGGGTCAGCATCCATTTGGCGAGTACCACCTTCTGCTGGTTACCTCCGGAAAGGGAACCCACCGTCTGGTCGATGGAATTGGCTTTTACATTAATCAGTTTCTTATATTCCTCCGCCTTCACAATTTCTTCATTGGCATCCACGACGCCGTTTTTAGAGAAGAAATTCCGAAGGGCAGCCATGGTCATATTCCTCTTAATATCGTCGATCAGAACCAGACCGTTGCCTTTACGGTCCTCTGACACGTAAGCAAGTTTGTTATCGATGGCAGTCCGCACATCTTTCAGATCAACTTCTTTGCCATTCAGCCTGACTGTACCGCTTATTTTCTGTCCGTAAGACTTTCCGAAAACGCTCATGGCAAATTCTGTACGTCCGGCGCCCATAAGCCCTGCAAGACCTACAACTTCCCCCGCCTTTACCTGGATGTTCACATCCTTTAAAACCTGACGTTCCGGATCTTCCGGATGATATACATTCCAGTTGGATACTTCAAATATAGTATCACCTATTGTTACTCCCTCGCGGATCGGATAGCGGTTCGTCATCTCACGCCCTACCATGCCTTTGATAATACGGTCCTCCGAAAAATCATCCACACCCTTGGTAAGGGTCTCGATGGTGTGCCCGTCACGAATGACAGTAATCGCGTCCGCCACATAACTGATCTCATTTAACTTATGGGAAATGATGATCATCGTTACACCCTGTTTTTTAAGCTCCAGCATGATCTCCAGAAGCTTCGCAGACTCTTCGTCATTGAGAGCCGCCGTCGGCTCATCCAGGATCAGAAGTTCCACATCCTTCGCCATAGCCTTGGCGATTTCAATCAGCTGCTGCTTTCCGACACCCAGTGAATTTACCGGCACATTGACGTCCTCATTCTCAAGTCCTACCTTTGCCAGCATCTCTGCCGCCTTCGCCCTGGTCCTGGTCCAGTCGATAACACCTTTGCCGGAACACTGCTCGTTCCCCAGGAACACATTCTCCGCCACCGACAGATGCGGGCTTAAAGCCAGCTCCTGATGGATGATAACGATTCCTTTGGCTTCACTGTCCTTGATCTTGTGGAACTTCCCAATCTCACCTTTGTAGACGATATCTCCGGAATAGGTACCATAAGGATACACGCCGGAGAGCACGTTCATCAGTGTGGATTTACCGGCTCCGTTCTCCCCGCACAACGCATGGACCTCGCCTTTTTTCACTTTCAGATTCACATCGTCCAGTGCCTTTACGCCTGAGAATTCCTTGGTTATGTGGTTCATCTCCAAGATATAATCTGACATACCTCTTGCTCCTTTTCTTTATATTTCCACAGACAGAACGCCGTTTTTTGTTTCTTTCGGCTTCTGTCTCGGGATAAACCCCTGTAAAAAGGCGGCGGCTTTC
>DKVI01000047.1:0-81302 GCA_002491115.1 Lachnospiraceae bacterium UBA7182
ATTGAAAATTGATTTCCGTGAAAATACGGGATTTGGCATTTGCCAAATCCCGTATCTATGTTATAATGAGGTGCAATTAGTTTTCGATGGATAGGAGAGTAGCATGAAAATATTTGACAAAATATTCGGGACTCACAGCGAGCGGGAACTGAAACTGATCGATCCGACCATAGATAAGATCGAGAAGCTGCGGCCGGATATGCAGGCTCTGAGCGACGAAGAGCTTAGAGACAAGACAAGGCAGTACAAACAGAGGCTTGCGGACGGAGAGACTCTGGATGATCTGCTGGCGGAAGCTTTTGCCACAGTCCGTGAAGCGGCCAGGCGCGTGCTGGGTATGGAACACTACAGAGTGCAGCTGATCGGTGGGATGATTCTCCACCAGGGCCGTATTGCGGAGATGCGCACCGGTGAGGGAAAGACCCTTGTATCCACGCTTCCGGCGTACCTGAATGCCCTGGAGGGAAAAGGGGTACACATTGTCACGGTCAACGACTATCTGGCCGGACGTGATGCGGACTGGATGGGAAAGGTGCATGAGTTTCTGGGGCTGACCGTAGGCGTGGTGCTCAACAGTTCAACGAAGGAAGAACGCCGGGCGGCATATAACTGTGATATCACGTATATTACGAATAACGAGCTTGGCTTTGATTACCTGCGTGACAATATGGTCATCTACAAAGAGCAGCTTGTCCAGCGGGAACTCCATTATGCCATCATCGACGAGATTGACTCGATCCTCATCGACGAAGCCCGTACGCCGCTGATTATTTCAGGGCAGAGCGGCAAATCGACGAAGCTGTACGAGCTGTGCGATTATGTGGCTCATACGCTGAAGAGAGGCGAGGCCAGCAAGGAGTTTTCCAAGATGGACGCCATCATGGGCGAGGAGATTGAGGAGACGGGAGATTTTATCGTCAACGAGAAGGACAAGATCGTCCATCTGACGGCGGACGGCATTAAGAAAGTAGAGCAGTATTTTAAGATCGAGAACCTGGCAGATCCGGAGAATCTGGAGATTCAGCACAACATGGAGCTGGCGCTTCGGGCCAACAACCTGATGTTCCGCGATCAGGATTATGTGGTAAAGGACGACCAGATCTTTATCGTCGATGAGTTTACCGGACGTATCATGCCGGGACGGCGCTATTCGGACGGTCTGCATCAGGCGATCGAGGCGAAAGAGCATGTGAAAGTAAAAAGAGAAAGCAAGACCCTTGCGACGATCACATTCCAGAACTTTTTTAATAAATACAGGAAAAAAAGCGGTATGACCGGTACGGCTTTAACAGAAGAAAAAGAGTTCCGCGCCATCTATGGCATGGACGTGATCGAGATTCCCACCAACCGTCCCGTGGCCCGTAAGGATTTGCAGGACGCCGTATACAAGACGAGAAAAGAGAAACTTTTTGCCGTCTGCAATGCCATTGAGGAGGCCCACGCCAAAGGGCAGCCGGTTCTGGTGGGTACCATCACCATCGAGGCTTCGGAAGAGTTAAGCCGGATGCTTACCAAACGGGGCATCAAACATGAAGTATTGAATGCCAAGTTCCATGAACGCGAGGCGGAGATCGTGGCATTGGCCGGACAGCATGGGGCGGTCACCATCGCCACCAATATGGCAGGCCGTGGTACGGATATTCAGCTGGATGAGGAAGCAAAGGCAGCAGGCGGCCTTAAGATCATCGGTACGGAGCGTCATGAAGCCAGACGTATCGACAATCAGCTAAGAGGCCGTTCCGGACGTCAGGGCGACCCGGGCGAATCCCGTTTCTATATTTCTCTGGAGGATGACCTGATGCGCCTGTTCGGTTCCGAACGGCTGATGGGGGCTTTTAATGCGCTGGGTGTGCCGGAGAATGAAGAGATCGAGCACAAGATGTTAAGCGACGCCATCGAGAAGGCGCAGATGAAGATCGAGCATAACAACTTCGGCATCCGTAAAAATCTGCTGGAATACGACCAGGTCATGAATGAGCAGAGGGAAGTCATCTACGCGGAGCGCAGGCGTGTGCTGGACGGCGAGAGCATGCGGGATTCCATCTACAAGATGATCTCCGATGTGGTGGAGAATACGGTGGACACTTTTGTGGGGGACGACCAGGAGCCGGATGAATGGGATCTGACCGGGCTGAACGAATCATTGACGCCCATTATTCCGGTGGAGCCTGTCAGCGTGGAACGGCTGGGCTGTAAGAACAAGGCGGAGATGAAGCATATTCTGAAACAGGAAGCCACCCGGCTGTATGAGGCAAAGGAGGCGGAATTTCCCAATCCGGAACTGATCCGGGAGCTGGAGCGCGTGTTCCTTTTAAAAGTCATCGACCGTAAGTGGATGAATCATATCGACGATATGGAGCAGCTAAGACAGGGAATCGGCCTGCAGGCTTACGGACAGCGGGACCCGCTGGTGGAATATAAGATGAGCGGCTACGAGATGTTCGACGCCATGACTTCCGGTATCCAGGAAGATACGGTCCGCCTTCTGATGCATGTGAAGATCGAGGAAAAGGCGGAGCGGGAAGAAGTGGCCAAAGTAACCGGCACCAATAAAGACGATTCCGCAGCGAGAAAGCCCATGCAGCGGGTGGAGAAGAAAGTATACCCCAACGACCCGTGTCCCTGCGGAAGCGGTAAAAAATATAAACAATGCTGCGGCAGAAAATAAAATCAGCGAAGCCCGGGAGGGCGTAGCGGAACTATAATTAAGAAAGAAGGTGAGTTTGTGGTAGAACTGGATCAGTTTAAGTATACATTGAACAGCTACGCACAACCATTTACAGAACTGAGGGATTCACTTTGACCTGGCGGCAAAGTCGCTTCGGATCGAAGAACTGGAAAAAGAGATGGAAGCTCCCGGCTACTGGGACAACGTGGAGCGTTCCCAGGCGGGGATGAAGGAACTGAACGGCCTGAAAGAGGAAAAAGAGACATTTGAAAGCCTTAAGAGCCAGTATGAGGATATCGAAACCCTGCTGGAGATGGGGTATGAAGAGAATGACGCGTCTCTGATCCCCGAGATACAGGAAGAACTGGACGCGTTCGTGGAGCGGTTTGAATCCGTAAGGATTAAGACACTGCTCTCCGGCGAATATGACCGGAACAACGCCATCTTAAAACTCAACGCGGGAGCCGGCGGCACGGAAAGCTGCGACTGGGCGGGGATGCTTTACCGCATGTATACCCGCTGGGCAGAGAGAAAAGGTTTTTCCGTGGAAGTCCTTGACTATCTGGACGGGGACGAGGCAGGCATCAAATCCGTGACCTTCCAGGTCAACGGCGAGAACGCCTACGGCTATTTAAAGTCGGAAAAAGGCGTACACCGCCTGGTGCGCATATCTCCTTTTAATGCCCAGGGAAAGAGGCAGACCTCCTTTGTATCCCTGGATGTAATGCCGGATATCGAAGACGACATTGATATTGAGATCAATCCCGACGAGCTGCGTGTGGACACCTATCGTTCCAGCGGCGCAGGCGGACAGCATATCAATAAGACTTCGTCGGCGATCCGGATCACCCATCTGCCCACGGGAATTGTGGTGCAGTGCCAGAATGAGCGTTCTCAGCATCAGAACAAAGACAAGGCCATGCAGATGCTGAAAGCCAAGCTGTATCTGCTGGAGCAGCAGAAGCAGGCAGAGAAGCTGTCCGGCATCCGCGGCGAAGTCAGCGATATCGCCTGGGGCAATCAGATACGCTCATATGTCATGCAGCCGTATACCATGGTAAAAGACCACAGGACAAACGCCGAGGTCAGCAACGTGGACGGCGTGATGGACGGGAAGATCGACCCGTTTATCAATGCATATTTAAAATGGATCAACCTGACTTAGGAGGAGTAAACTATGTCAGAGAAAAGCAAGTATTTTGTGCTGAAGCAAAAGGCGGTGCCTGAGGTGCTGCTCAAAGTGGTGGAGGCAAAAAGGCTGCTGGAATCCAAACGGGCCATGACGGTCCATGAAGCGACAGAAAAAGTCGGCATCAGCCGGAGTTCTTTTTACAAATACAAAGACGATATCTTCCCTTTCCATGACAACGCCAAGGGAAAGACCATCACCTTTGTACTCCAGATGGAGGACGAGCCTGGACTTCTGTCCATGGTATTAAAGATCGTGGCGGAATTCAGCGCCAATATCCTGACCATCCATCAGAGCATTCCGATCAACGGCCTGGCCTCTCTGACCATGAGCATCGAAGTGCTGCCCACGACGGGGGACGCTTCCGCCATGATCGAAAAAATCGAGGAGCAGCCAGGTGTCCATTATATAAAAATATTAGGCAGGGAGTAATACCGATGATAAAAGTAGCGATTATGGGATATGGGACCGTAGGGTCCGGTGTCTATGAAGTCATTAAAACAAATCAGAAAAGTATTGATAAAAAAGTAGGGCAGGAGCTTCAGATCAAATATGTGCTGGACCTTCGGGAATTTCCGGGGGACCCGGTCATGGAAGTCCTCACCCATGATTTTGAGGATATTATTGGCGACGAAGAAATTAAGATTGTGGCGGAAGTCATGGGAGGGTTGCACCCTGCCTATGAATTTACAAAACGCTGCCTGGAAGCAGGCAAGAGCGTGTGTACTTCCAATAAAGAACTGGTGGCGGAACACGGCGCGGAACTGATTCAGGTTGCCAAAGACCATCAGGTCAATTATCTGTTTGAGGCCAGCGTAGGCGGCGGCATTCCTATTATCCGTCCGCTGAATTCTTCTCTGACCGCGGATGTGATTCTGGAGATTTCGGGTATATTAAACGGTACCACCAACTATATGCTGACCAGGATGGACCGGGAAGGTCTGGACTATATGGATGTGCTGAAAGAAGCGCAGCATAAAGGGTATGCGGAGCTGCATCCGGAAGCGGATGTGGAAGGATGGGACGCCTGCAGGAAGATTGCGATCCTGACTTCGCTGGCCAGCGGGAATCAGGTGGATTTCCGGGATATTTACACAGAAGGAATCACAAAAGTGACAGCGGAAGATTTTGCCTACGCAAAGAAAATGAAGCGTTCCATCAAACTGCTGGCGATCAGCCGCAAGGTGGGGGATACTTACTGTGCCATGGTAAGTCCGGCTCTCATTCCAAGGGAGCATCCGCTTTATGTGGTCAATGATGTATTTAACGCGGTATTTGTAAAGGGAAACATGCTGGGCAATTCCATGTTCTATGGAAGCGGCGCGGGCAAGCTGCCCACGGCCAGCGCGGTCGCCGGGGATATGGTGGATGCGGCCAGACATCTGGGCAAGATCATCACTCTGTTCTGGGAGCCGGAAAAACTGACCCTGGCGCCCATAGGAGGAATGTCCAAGAGGTTCTTTGTGCGTATGGAGGCAGGCGCCGATCCGAAAGCCATCTTCGGTGACGGAGAGTCCATTGACGCGGGCATATCCGGGGAGACAGGATTTATCACGCCTGTGATGACAGAGGACGAATATGCCGCCAAAGCGGCGGGTGCAAAGATCATCAGTATGATCCGCGTGGAAGGTTAGACGGAGGAGCAGATTATGAATATAGTATGTCTGGATTTGGAGGGCGTGCTTGTACCGGAGATCTGGATTGCTTTTGCGGAAGCGTCCGGTATTCCGGAACTTAAGAAAACGACCAGAGACGAGCCGGATTATGACAAGCTTATGAATTACAGGCTGCGTATATTAAAAGAACATGGACTGGGTTTAAGGCAGATTCAGGAAACCATCGAGAAGATTGATCCGCTTCCGGGGGCGAAGGATTTTTTAGATGAGTTAAGAACTCTCACCCAGGTGTTGATCTTAAGCGATACCTTTACAGAGTTTGCGAAACCGCTGATGAAAAAACTGGGCTGGCCGACCCTTTTCTGCAACAGCCTTACGGTGTCCGGAACAGGAGAGATCACAGGATATAAGATGCGGATCGAAAACTCCAAACTGACCACCATCAAAGCGCTGCAGTCCGCGGGCTTTGAGACCATCGCCGCCGGGGACAGCTATAACGACCTGGGGATGATACAGGCAGGAAAAGCCGGCTTTTTATTCCGGAGTACAGAACAGATTAAAAAAGATTACCCGGAGCTTCCGGCGTATGAGACTTTTGAGGAACTGATGACGGCTATTAAGAAAGCGCTGGAGGAATAAAGAGGGAAGCATGGATATTATACAGAAGCTTACAGAAGAACTTCAGGTGAAAAGATGGCAGACAGAAGCTGCCGTGAATCTGATCGATGAAGGAAATACGATCCCTTTTATCTCCCGTTACCGCAAAGAGGTGACGGGAGCTTTAAATGATGAACAACTTCGTGTATTGGATGAAAGACTGACTTATCTTCGCAACTTGGAGGAGAAAAAAGTGCAGGTGTTGTCCAGTATCGAGGAACAGGGGAAGCTGACCGATGAACTGCGCGCTCAGATCGAGGCGGCAGAGACCCAGGTGGCGGTGGATGACCTGTACCGCCCTTACCGACCGAAACGCCGTACCCGCGCCACCATGGCAAAGGAGAAAGGACTGGAAGGCCTGGCGGATATTCTCCGTCTTCAGATGACGGATCAGCCCATGGAAGAAGAAGCAAAGGCTTATGTGTCTGAGGAAAAAGGGGTTGCTTCCGTGGAAGAAGCGCTGGCGGGCGCTATGGATATCGTGGCGGAGGCTGTTTCCGATGAAGCGGATTACCGCACTTATATCCGGGAGATTACGTTAAAGGAAGGAATGATCACTTCCGAAGCAAAAGACGAGACGCAGGAGTCTGTCTATGAGACTTACTATCATTTCAGTCAGCCTCTGCATAAAATGGCGGGTCACAGAACGCTGGCCCTGAACCGGGGAGAGGCAGAGAAGATCCTGACTGTAAAGATCGAAGCGCCCCAGGAGAAGATTCTGCGCTACCTGGAAAAACAGGTGATTGCAAAGAACAATCCGCATACGTCCGGACTGCTGAAAGAGACGGTTGCGGACAGCTATGCCCGGCTGATTGCGCCGTCCATCGAGCGGGAAATACGCAATCTTCTCACCGAGCAGGCGGAAGAAGGCGCGATCCGCGTATTCGGTAAGAATCTGGAGCAGCTTCTGATGCAGCCGCCCATCGCCGGACAGACGGTCCTTGGGTGGGACCCGGCGTTTCGTACCGGGTGTAAACTGGCAGTGGTGGACCCGACGGGAAAAGTGCTGGATACAGTGGTGATCTATCCCACCGCACCCCAGAACAAAGTAAAAGAGGCGAAAGCCACTCTGAAAAAACTGATTGAAACCTACCATATCACGCTGATTTCCCTTGGCAACGGAACCGCCTCGAGAGAGTCCGAACAGGTCATCGTGGAACTGTTAAAAGAAATTCCCCAGAAAGTGCAGTATGTAATCGTAAGCGAAGCGGGAGCCTCCGTGTATTCCGCCAGCAAGCTGGCCACGGAGGAGTTCCCCGAATTTGACGTGGGACAGAGAAGCGCGGCTTCCATCGCCAGAAGGCTTCAGGACCCGCTGGCGGAACTGGTGAAGATCGACCCGAAGGCCATCGGCGTGGGGCAGTATCAGCATGATATGAACCAGAAGCGCTTAAGCGAGGCCCTGGGCGGGGTGGTGGAGGACTCGGTGAACAAGGTCGGCGTGGACTTAAATACCGCGTCTGCCCCTCTGCTTTCCTATATTTCCGGCATTACGAAGACGCTGGCGAAAAATATCGTAGCCTACCGGGAAGCCAACGGAAGGTTTAAGGACCGCAGACAGCTTTTAAAAGTGCCTAAATTAGGTCCCAAGGCGTATGAACAGTGCGCCGGTTTCTTACGCATCACAGGCGGTACTAACCCTCTGGACGCCACGAGCGTACACCCGGAGAGCTATGACGCGGCCCTGAAGCTTTTAGAGCGGCTGGGATATGTGCCGGAGGATATCAAAGGCGGCCTGAAAGGAATCGGGAAAAAAGCCGGACAGTTAAAGAAGCTGGCGGAAGAACTGGACGTGGGTGAACTGACTTTAAAAGACATGATCCAGGAACTGGAAAAGCCCGCCAGGGACCCCAGGGACGAGATGCCCCGTCCGGTACTCCGAAGCGACGTGCTGGATATGAAGGACCTGACCCCGGGCATGATACTCAAAGGAACCGTCCGCAATATCATAGATTTCGGCGCGTTTGTGGATATCGGCGTCCACCAGGACGGTCTGGTTCACATTTCCCAGATGTGTGACCGGTATATTAAGCATCCGCTGGAAGTGGTGAAAGTCGGCGACGTGGTGGATGTGAAGGTGTTGAGCGTGGATGAAGGGAAAAAAAGGATTGCGCTTACAATGAAAGGGGTATAAAATTTTTATCCCATGGGGAAGGAGGCGCCCTGTACCGGCAACGGGAGGGGGTGTTTGCTTTGGAATGTCTTGTTTCTTTTTGCCTGCTGGCATTATAGCATATGTATTAATTCCAATCAGACACAAAGTCTCCATTATAATTCGCAGTAAAAGATGCTACAGTTAAAGCTAACTACCTGCCGGCTCTTAAACTTTACCAGAGCTGTATGTAAAGCAAAGCGATTGACAAACGCTTTACGGAATAATATAATAAATACAAAAGAAAGAAGTGATGTTTATGGCACAGACTATGGTAAATATTCGTATGGATGTTGAACTGAAACGAGACGTAGAGAAAGTTTGCTCAGAAATGGGACTTTCTATGACAGCAGCGTTTACGCTTTTTGCAAAAAAATTGAGCAGAGAGCGGCGCATACCATTTGAAATCACAGGAGAAATGCCCAGAAAAAATGCGTGGCAAATTTTTATGAGTGGTGTAAACGGATTTACAGACGATTGCTTTGCGGAGGGCAGGGAGCCGGAAGTTCCGACAATGAGGGAGATATTATGACATATATGCTGGACACAAATATCTGCATATATGTAATTAAACATAAGCCTGAACAGGTATTTCAGCATATGCAGGAAAATTTACAAAAGGGGCTTTGCATTTCGGCGATTACGCTTGCGGAACTGGAACATGGCATAGAAAAAAGCAGTTGTCCGGAGAAAAACCGGTCGGCACTTACCCGCTTCCTTGCCATTATAGAAGTTTTGCCATTTGATGAAACTGCGGCAAATGAATACGGTAAGGTATGTGCTTATTTGCAAAGGCAGGGAACTCCAATCGGAACAATGGATATGCTCATTGCCGCACACGCAATAGCCGCAGACTGTATCATTGTGACGAATAATGTAAGGGAATTTGAACGGGTTCCGGGGTTGACAAACGAAAACTGGGTTGAATGAAAAATTGACTTATATTGTCGGAAAGTGGAGAAATTTACAGGACAGGCATTTTGCAGGAATGGTGAAATGTCTGCCTTTATTATTTATAGTCCCGGTAATATATACAGACAGTCAATCATGCAAAATGATTTAATGGTAAAGCAGGCAGAGGATATAAAAGAATTTACGATGGCGTTCATACGCAGGATGGAGGAAAATTAAGTATGGCGGAAGGGAAAGATTTATTGCAGGTGTTGTGGAATGGTGCAGATGTACTCCGAGGGAAGATGGATGCAAATGAGTACAAGACCTATCTTCTGGGATTGATTTTTTATAAATATTTATCGGATTCTTATTTGGCGACGGTGTATGATCTCCTGAGAGATGAAAGTCCGGACAGCCTTGAAGAAGCGCAGCGTGTGTATGAAGAAGCAATGGACTCGGACGATGCCAAAGATTTACTGGCGGAGCTAAAGGAGTCCAGGCATTATACCCTTGATCCCGACATGACCTATATCAGCATGTTACATGCGGTAAAAAATAATTCATTTAACAGAGAGAAACTGCAGGCGGCGTTTAACCGTATAGAGGAATCGGATGCGTTATTCAACGGCCTGTTTGCAGATGTAGATTTGTATTCAAACCGCCTTGGTACCGGAGATCAGAAGCAGAGCGCGACGATTGCAGAAGTCATCCGGGTATTGGATGGCGTGGATATTATCCACACGGAAGGGGATGTCCTGGGTAATGCGTATGAATATATGATCGGCCAGTTTGCGTCGGAAACAGGCAAAAAAGCCGGAGAATTTTATACCCCCCACGGGCCGGCGCAGATTCTCTGCCGGATTGCCATATCCGGTCAGGAAGAGAAAAAGGGATTACAGGTCTATGACCCATGTATGGGGTCCGCTTCTTTGATGCTCAGTTGCAGGAACTATTCAAAGGAGCCTGATTATATTAAATACTATGGCCAGGAACTGATGCCGTCCACTTATAATCTGGCGCGTATGAATATGTTCCTGCATGGAGTCCTGCCTGAAAACCAGCACCTGCGCAACGGAGATACCCTTGATGCGGACTGGCCCACAGATGAGGAGACGGAATTTGACGTTGTAACAATGAATCCGCCGTACTCGGCAAAATGGTCTGCCGCCGAAGGATTTAAGCAGGATGAGAGATTTATGGATTACGGCGGGAAACTGGCGCCCAGGTCAAAAGCAGATTATGCCTTTTTGCTGCATGGTTTCTATCATTTAAAGCAGACGGGTACGATGGCGATTGTCCTTCCCCACGGTGTTTTATTCAGAGGCGCCGCAGAGGGAGCAATCAGAGAGACACTCCTTGAAAACGGTTCCATCTACGCAGTCATCGGGCTTCCTTCCAATATGTTTTATAATACTTCCATTCCTACCTGCATTGTGGTATTAAAAAAGCACAGGGAAGGAAGAGATGTATTATTCATTGACGCCTCCAGACTGTACGAAAAAGAAAAAAAGCAAAATGTGATGCGCACAGAACACATTGACAGAGTGCTGGAATTATACCATGACAGGAAACCTGTGGATAAATTGGCTTACCTTGCATCCTATGAAGATATAAAGAAGAATGATTATAACCTGAATATCCCAAGGTATGTAGACACCAGCGAGGAAGAACCGGAAGTGGATCTCAGGCAGCTTTCCGGACGCATAAGGGAAACAGACAGGGCGATTAAGGCCGGAAATGATGCATTATTGAAAATGCTGGGAGAGCTGACTTTTGCAGATTCTGAAACGAAAGATGCCGTTGAAGAATTTATGAGTGTTCTCAGGGAGGTGTGAGGATGGCAGCGGTACCAAAGATAAGATTCAGGGGATTTACGGGTGATTGGGAACAGCGGAAGCTGGGAGAAGTTGGCAAAGCACGCTCTGGCGTAGGCTTTCCAGACAGTGAACAAGGGGGTACTTCAGGCATACCATTTTTCAAAGTTTCTGATATGAATGTCGATGGAAATGAAAATGAAATGATTATTGCAAATAACTATGTTACTAAAGCCCAAATAGTTTCTCGCAGATGGTCTCCAATTGAAGAATTGCCAGCCATTTTCTTCGCAAAGGTCGGAGCGGCTGTGATGCTGAATCGCAAGCGTTTATGCCGTTTTCCGTTTCTTTTGGACAATAACACAATGGCATATTCTCTTAAAAAAGATATGTGGAACGCTGACTTTGCTAAGGCTCTTTTTGAGACAGTTGATTTGACATCTTTGGTACAAGTTGGCGCACTGCCGTCGTATAATTCGGGGGATGTTGAGTCTATGAAAATATGCTTGCCAAACCTTTCAGAGCAAAGAAAAATTGGAACATATTTCAAAGAATTAGACCACTTCATCACCCTTCATCAGCGAAAGTGTGACGACACAATAGAACTGAAAAAATATATGCTTAAAAAAATGTTCCCACAAAACGGTAAGAAAATTCCGGAGATACGGTTTGCGGGATTTACGGATGATTGGGAACAGCGTAAGCTAGGGGATATATTTGAAGAATACTCAGAAAAGAATCATCCAGAACTTCCTGCATTAACAATTATTCAGGGCGGTGGTACTGTAAAGAGAGAAGAAGCAGACAGAAAACTCATGTATGACAAATCAAATCTTTCAGGCTATAAAATGGTTAGGAAAGATGACTTTATTGTGCATTTGCGTTCTTTCGAGGGAGGGATTGAAAGAGCAAGCAGCGATGGCATTATAAGCCCTGCATACCATACATTTCATGGGAATAATGTTGACTCAAGATTTTACTATCCGTACTTTAGATCGTTTGAATTTATTAAGAAGAAATTGACACCACATGTATATGGAATCAGAGACGGAAGAAGCATTGATATAAATGGTATGAAGACAATTGAAATTCCTTATACTTCTTTTGAAGAGCAACAGGCAATTGGGAATTATTTGGATGCTCTCGACGACCTCATCACCCTTCACCAACGTAATCTCGATGAACTAAAAGAAGTAAAAAAGTATATGCTACAAAATATGTTCCCCCAGAAAGGATAGATTATGGCTGAATTAGAATCCGTATTGGAAAAGCGATTCATAGACCAGCTCTGCTGTGACGAGTCACAATGGACCTACAGGCCCGACATTAGGACAGAGGATCAGCTATGGAATAATTTTAAATATATTCTCGAACAGAATAATAAGGCAAAACTAAAGGATATTCCTCTTAGCGAGTCTGAGTTTGCGAAGATTAAGAACGATTTATCTCATGCTTCCTTCTATGATGCGGGCAAATGGCTGGTCGGAGAAAACGGCAGGGTATATGTTCACGTCCAGCGCGGGAATGAAACACTGCATCTGGTAGTCATGAATCATGAGCATGTGGCAGGCGGTTCCAGTGTATATGAGGTGATCAATCAGTACCAGGCTTTTAAAGCAGAGGATATCGAGAATGACAGAGACAGGCGTTTTGATGTGACGCTTCTTATTAACGGGATTCCTTTAATACATATTGAGCTTAAAAATAAAGAGCATTCGTATATGGATGGATACCGTCAGATTAAAAAATATATTGCAGAAGGGAAATTCCACGGCATTTTTTCAAATGTGCAGATGTTCGTTGTAAGCAATGCAGTGGATACAAAATATTTTTCTGCGGCAAGAGATACGGAATTAAATAAAAAGTTTATCACCGGATGGCTGGACCAGGACAACCAGCCGGTCTGTGACTATATTGATTTTGCCAGGGCGGTTCTTAAGATACCGGAAGCGCATGAAATGGTTACAAGGTATATGGTGCTGGACAACGAAAAGAATAAACTGCTGATCCTTCGCCCGTATCAGATTCATGCCATTGAAGCCATGCGGGCGGCCTCGAAACAGGGAAAGTCCGGATTCATCTGGCATACGACGGGTTCCGGTAAGACAATGACTTCCTATAAGGCTACAAGGAATCTGCTGATGGATATTCCGGCAATCGAGAAAACCGTATTTCTCATTGACAGAAAGGATCTGGATGACCAGACGAAAATGGCTTTCCAATCCTATGCCGATCATGATACGATCGATGTGGACGATACGGATTATGTGGATTCCCTTATAAAAAAGATGTCGGATGACAACCGGCAGATGATTGTAACGACCAGGCAGAAAATGCAGATCATGGTGAACCGGCGTCTGAAGGAAGGAACCAGAAGGTATGATAAGATCAAATCCCTGAAAGTCGCGTTTGTTGTGGATGAATGCCACAGGGCAGTAACGCCGCAGACGAAGAGAACGCTTGAAAGGTTTTTCACCCATTCTTTATGGTATGGCTTTACGGGAACGCCTGTTTTTGATGAAAACAGCTATGAGCAGAAAGGTGATTTACCCCGGACCACAGAGCAGCTTTATGGAGAATGCCTGCACAGTTATACCATTAAGGAGGCGATTCACGATGAAGCGGTTCTGGGATTTATGGTGGAGAATCTGGGAGCTAAAAACAGAAACGCTGACAACAGCGAAAATGTGTATGAAACAGAAGCGCATATGCGAAAAGTACTGGATGTTATTTTGAACCAGTCCTATGAAAAATTTGGTATGCGAAACGGCAGAGGCAGGACGTATGAGGCTATATTGACGACGAGTTCCATCGCAAGGGCGCAGAAGTATTATGATTTACTGAAGAAGGTGAAGGAAGGCGAGGACGAACTGAAGATCAGTGAAGAGGTGCATAAGGCGCTTCCGGATTTTCCCAGATTTGCCATCACATACTCCTTGTCGGAAAATGAAGAAACATCCGCAGTTAATCAGGATAAGATGAAAAAATCGTTAAAAGATTATAATGATATGTTTGGAACCAGCTATAAAGTAGAAGCAATTGATGCTTATAACAGTAATCTTAATGACCGGCTGGCGCGAAAAGAAAAAAAGTATCTGGATCGGAATCAGCAGCTTGATCTGGTGATTGTTGTTGACAGGCTTTTAACCGGTTTTGATGCGCCGTGTCTTTCTATTTTATTTATGGACAGGCAGCCTATGGCTCCGCAGAACATGATCCAGGCGTTTTCCCGTACAAACAGACTGTTTGATACAAGGAAGCAGTATGGACAGATTGTAACATTCCAGGCGCCCAAAGAATATAAAGAGGCGATCAATGAAGCGCTCAGGCTGTATTCGCGTGGGGGCAGCGGGAATCCCATTGCGGAAGACTGGGAGGATGTGAAAACATCTTTTTCCATATCCGTGAAAGCGATCCGCAATCTGGCGCAGACATCAGAAGACATAGCGGGGCTGTCACGAAAGCAGAAGAAAGCCTTTGTCAATCTTTTCAGAGCCCTGGATCATGACTTTGCACACCTGAAAGCATTTTCGGTATATGAGCCATGCGTGCTTGATGAGTTTGGTTTTTCCGAAGATGAATATGAAAATTATGCCGCAATGTATAAAAATGTCATGGAAGAACTGAAAAAATCGGATGATCACCCGGAGCCCGGCGAAGAACCTGTATGGGACGATTATGATCTGGTAGCCTACAGCAGGCTGCGAATAGACTTTGAATATATCGTGGAATTGCTGCAAGGATTTGTAGAATCCCTGGATCAGTCAGAAAGCGATTTTGACGCCGCCGAATTTGAAACCAGGATAAGAACCATCAGAGAAATCATAGACGAATTTGCGGCCGACAATCCCCAATTAAGTGCATTGCTTATGCAGATTGTAGATGAGATTGAAAAAGACCAGGAGAAATTTCTGGGACAGGATATTTCCGTGATCATCAATCAAATGCGTTACGCTGTGATTGACGAAGAGATCAAAAGATATGCCGAAAAATGGTATTCGGAGTTTGATGATGTCAAGTATGAAGTATTTCATTACAGGGACGGTGAACTGGCAAATGAAAACAAGTTGAAAGACGGCGCGGATTATACAACGTATAAGGAGGAAAATAAGGATGCCCTGCCTAAATTCAAGTTCAGAAAGGCGATGATTGATGAGTTTAAAAATGTGTTGATGCCTGAGATTGATTCGTTCATATAGTATATTTGAAAGCCTGATTACCTATGATATAATCTGGATGAGAAAGGATGTGGCAGTATGGCACTGGCAGCGGATGAACATTGGAAAGATGAAAAAATAGATGGCGTTATTTACGATATGTCCCCTGCTCCGGGATACAGGCATGGGATTATTGACAGCAATATCCATCGAATCATAAGTAACGGACTAAAAGACAGCTTATGTCTTGTATTTATGGAAAATCTTGATTTTAAGTATCACCCGGATACAAGTGACGACTATGTATGCCCGGACATAATGGTTATCTGTGACAGAAAGCATTTAAAGGGCGGATCATACAGTGGGGTTCCAAAGTTCATTGTCGAAACATTAAGCCCATCAACTGCAAAGAGAGATAGAAGAGAGAAGAAAGATATTTACGAGAAAGCAGGCGTAGAAGAATACTGGATCGTTTCTCCGCAGGGAAAATCAGTTGAGATTTATTATTTAGAAGAAGGGAAATATGTCCTGGAGCAAAGTTATATATTAGAAGATGACCCTGAAGATGAGCATTACAATGCGGAAGTGATCATTATTTTAAGATCATTTCCACACATTAAGTTGGCACTGAAAGATATATTTGAAAAAGTTGATTAAGAGGGAATCTGCCAATGGCAAGGACAATCGGTATCGGGAAGCAGGATTTTGAAAAAATCATAATAAACAATAATTTTTATGTGGATAAGACCATGTTTATAAAAGAATGGTGGGAAAACGACGACGATGTGACCTTGATCACTCGTCCGCGCCGTTTTGGCAAGACCTTGCTTATGAGTATGACAGAACGTTTCTTTTCTGTGGAATATGCCAATAACGGTTCTGTATTTGCAGATCTTTCCATCTGGCAGGAAGAAAAATTCCGTAATCTGCAGGGAACCTGTCCGGTCATCTCTCTGAATTTTGCGGATGTAAAGGAAACATCTTTTTCTCAGGCCAGGAAGAAAGTATGCCGAACCCTCAGGTTTTTATATGATAAATATCAATTTTTGTCGGAAAGCGACGAATTAACGGAAAGCGAGAAAGCGGACTTCCAAAATATATCAGCGGACATGGAAGACAGCGACGCTTCGCTTTCCCTGAAGACGCTGTCCGGTTGTCTCTGCCATTATTATGGAAAAAAAGTCATTATTTTGCTGGATGAATATGATACACCATTGCAGGAAGCGTATGTACATGGATATTGGGAAGAAATGGTTTCCTTTATGGGAAGTCTGTTCAACTCTACCTTTAAAACCAATCCTTATCTGGAACGGGCGATTCTGACAGGGATTACCCGTATCAGTAAAGAATCCATCTTTTCGGATCTGAATAATCTGGAAGTCGTGACGACTACTTCAAGAAAGTACGAAACGGCGTTTGGTTTTACGCAGGAGGAAGTATGCGCGGCGCTGCAGGAATATGGGCTGTCAGAGACAAAAGAGCAGGTAAAGGATTGGTATGACGGTTTTACTTTTGGAAGAAGAACTGACATCTATAATCCATGGTCGGTTCTGAATTATCTGGACAAACAGGCGTTTGCGGCATACTGGGCCAATACCAGCAGCAACGAGCTGGCGGGAAAGCTGATCCGTGAAGGAAGCCCGGATATAAAGATGGTTATGGAAGATCTCCTGAAGGGAGGTTCCTATCATACATGCCTGGATGAGCAGGTTGTTTTCTGCCAGCTTGACCGGAAGACAAGCGCGGTATGGAGCCTTTTGCTGGCCGGCGGCTATTTGCGGGTGGAGCGCTTCTTTATGAATATGGAACGCGGAAGAGAAGAGTATGATCTTGTCCTGACAAACAAAGAAGTCCGTATTATGTTTGAGCAGATGATAGAGAACTGGTTCCTGGAATACACGCCGGCCTATAATGGATTTATAAAAGCACTGTTAAAAGGGAATATAAGAGAGATGAACCATTATATGGACAAAGTAGCCATGGATACGTTCAGCTTCTTTGACAGTGGAAATAAACCTTCCGCCCGGACAGAGCCGGAGCGGTTCTACCATGGTTTTGTGCTTGGGCTTTTAGTGGAGCTTCGAGGAAGGTATACAGTCACATCGAACCGGGAAAGCGGACTGGGGAGATATGATGTATTATTGGAACCATGCCATAGTGAGGACGATGCGGTTATACTGGAGTTCAAGGTATACGACGCACAGGACGGCGAAAATACACTGGAGGATACCGTGCGGTCGGCGTTAAAGCAAATAGAGGAGAAAAAATACGCATCCATCCTGGAAGCAAAAGGAATTGCGCCGGAGCGGATTCGGAAATATGGTTTTGCCTTTGAAGGAAAGAAGGTCCGGATCGGGTAAATTTTTGAAAGTGCAGGGAATATGAGTTTGTAAACCGTACAGGACAGGCATTTTGCAGGAATAGTGAAATGTCTGTCTTTATTATTTATAGTTTCGGTGAAATATGCTCATAAAAATGTAAAAAAATCTATAATTTCGCTCATAAAAGTGTAAAAAGGTTTATAATTTCACTCATAAAAATGTAAAAAAGTTGCATATATCAGGGGTGTATGTTAAGATTCCAGTATTATAGAAGAATAACGACAAAGTCGGAGGAAAACAGACAGTTTATGGGCAGGCATGTTTTTAGATAGCAGGATTCCATATGAATCTTACAGGTTAGTTAAGAGGGATGATTATTTTGTTGACAAAACCGCTCTTATTGATGAGCTGTTCCCTTTCCTGGAAGTGGAAAAGAGATTCATCTGCATTACAAGACCCCGCCGATTTGGGAAAAGTGTTGTGGCGAACATGATCGGCGCTTTTTTCGGGAAAGCAGTAAATGTTGAATCTCTGTTTGATACGCTGAAGATAGCTTCGTCCGAAGGATACAGGACTCATCTGAACCAACATCATGTAGTATATATCGATTTCAGCCGGATGCCTCAGGATTGCAGCACTTATGCCGCGTATATCGGGCGTATTTTCGATGGTATTAAACGGGATTTGGAGGAAAGGTACCCAGGCGTATGTAGAACTCGCGTATATGACGGGGATTCTTCCGATTGCGAAATATTCAGGCGGATCTGAACTGAACATGTTCGTGGAATACGATATGGCGACCAATCAGATTAGCAGCTACTGGACAGGTTCAGGACCGTATGACGAGATTTTCTCCTATAATAGTGAGATTGAGCTGTCTGCCGTGGTCAATCTGGTTTATCTTGCTGTCCGGGACAAATAACGGGTGGAACGTGAAGACAAGGCGGGTGAAGGATATGTTGACTTTATTTTTTATCCGGAACGAAAAGGAGCGGATGCATTGATTCTGGAACTGAAGATAGACAGTACGCCGGAGGAAGCGATTCAACAGATTAAGGATAAGAAATATGTATTGCGTCTCGCGGGGAAAATGGGGGAGGCACCCAAATATACAGGAAGGATATTGGCGGCGGGGATTAGTTACAGCAGAAAGACGAAGGAACATTCCTGCAGGATTGAGGAACTGTTTTACTGAAACGTTACATGGGAGGTTAAAAGGATCCATGCCATTTATGATGATCAGAGACGATATTGTGAATGTCCGGGCGGACGCGCTGGTGAATCCGGCCAACGAGACGTTGTCACAGGGCAGCGGGACCAGCCGGGCCATCTATCTGGCGGCAGGGGAGGAAAAGCTTACAAAAGCCTGTCAGGAGATCGGGCGGTGCAGCCTTGGGAAGGCAGTGATTACGGAGGCGTTTGACCTGGATGCCAAATATATTATCCATGCGGTGGGTCCGGTGTGGAAAAACGGCCTGCACAGAGAGAAAAAGCATTTATACAGCGCATATAAAGAAGCGATGCTTCTGGCAGAAACCTATCATCTGAAATCTGTCGCTTTTCCCCTTCTGTCTTCCGGCAATTACGGCTATCCGAAAGATAAAGCGCTGAAAGTTGCCGTCTGCGCCATCCGTGATTTTCTGGCGGAACATGATATGACCGTCTATCTGGTGTTGTATGACCGAAGCGCGGTGGCTGTGAGTAAACGGCTGTTTATGTCTTTAAAAGAATACATAGACGATCATTATGTCAGGCAGAAAGACGAAAGCTATAAAAGGGAACCGCCTCTTTTGAAGAGGGGGCTCCCGGAGGCCCAAAGCGCGTGCTTTCATATGGCGGATATGCCCGCTTCCAGGAGCCTGGACGATCTGATGGATCATATGGGCGAGACATTTTCCCAGATGCTGCTTCGGCTGATTGACGAGCGGAAACTGAAAGATTCTTATGTATATAAAAAAGCCAATGTGGACCGCAGGCATTTTTCAAAGATACGAAATGATACGGCATACGCGCCCAACAAAAAGACGGTGCTGGCCTTTTGTGTCGCGCTGGAGCTGTCTCTGGATGAAACAAAGGATCTTCTGATGCGGGCAGGCTTTGCCCTTTCTGACTGTTCAAAGTCTGACGTGATTCTCCGCTATTTTATAGAGAACCGGAAATATGATATTTTTGAGATTAACGAGATGTTGTTTGCCTATGACCAGCCTCTTTTAGGAAGTTAAAAAATGTCCCCTGTCAGGAGACCAGATGCGCTTTTAAATCGTTTATACTGCTGTCAGAACAAAAAGAAAGGCAGGAGACGAAGATGAGAAAAGGATTGACAGAACTGGTATTTATTCTGGACAGGAGCGGTTCCATGGGAGGGTTGGAAAGCGACACCATCGGCGGGTTTAACAGTATGATCAAAAAGCAGCGCAGACAAAAAGGCGAGGCCAATGTCACCACAGTGCTTTTTGACGATCAGTATGACCTGATTCATGACCGTATTGCCATAGGGCATATAAGCCCTCTGACAGAGAGGGAATACTATGTGCGCGGCTGCACGGCTCTTCTGGACGCGGTGGGGAAGACCATCCGCAGGATGAAGAAGACCCAGAAAGCCCTTCCGGAATCTGAACGGGCTGAGAAGGTAATCTTTGTGATTACCACAGACGGATTGGAAAATGCCAGTAAAAAATACGGGTATGCCAAAGTCCGTCATATGATTGAGCGGCGGAAGGCAGGGGATCAGTGGGAATTTTTGTTCCTTGGTGCCAACATGGACGCCGTGTCGGAGGCACAAAAGTTCGGGATAACCGCAGACCGCTCGGTGACCTTCCAAAATGACAGCCAGGGAGTTGCCACCAATTACCGTGTGGTCGGAGAGACCTTAAGCTGTATGCGCGCGGCGCCCTGCATGGCACAGTTGGACGGAAGCTGGAAAAAAGAGATTGAGGAAGATTTGAAAAAAAGGAAATCTGTCTGAAACAGTTTCTCTAAAACGCAATTGGCGCTTTTGCTCTCCGCTTTCTTTGGAGAATCAAAAGCGCCAAAGGGTTTTGCCGGGAAGTATTTTAACCCGTCAGTTTTTGGATCGCATGCAGTATTCGGCCTGCGCAGCGCCGGATCGCTTCTTCTGAAAGCTTTCCCTGTTCATATGCCATTCGTATGTTTTCAGCGTCTTTTTGGTTTCCCGGCATAATGATGTCGTTGCCTGCCGCGGCACATTTCCATGGCGTGCTTCCGTCTTCGGGAACTGTTGTATTCCAGTCAGACATGATTATGCCTTCAAATCCCCATTCTTCACGGGCGACGGTCGTACAGATATCCCGGCTGTTGGCCGCGTGGACGCCGTTGATTAAATTATAGGCAGACATGACAGCAATCGGGCCGCTTTTTTTGACCGCGATTTCAAACCCCCGTAAATAAATTTCCCGGAGAGCCCGTTCAGAGACGCGGACGTTTACGCCCATTCGATTGTCTTCCTGATTATTGCAGGCGAAATGTTTAATCGTTACGCCGCATCCCTTATGACTTTGCACCCCTTTTGTTACAGCGGCAGCCATGATTCCTGACAGAAAGGGGTCCTCCGAATAATATTCAAAATTACGTCCGCATAATGGATTCCTGTGAAGATTCATTCCCGGCGCCAGCCACAGATCAACATGGAACTCTTCCATTTCTACTGCGATCGCTTCTCCAAATGTCCGCATTAAATCTACGTCCCATGACTGCGCCAGTGCCGTTCCTGACGGAAACGCGGTGCAGTATTGATAATAGGTATCAGCGTTTTCATGGCGTTTTGTTTCTTCCAGAAAGCCGTTTTCCAGTGAACCTAACACACCGACGCCATATACAAGCCCTGTTTCCCGGTCCGTTTCATAGCTTTGACGCAGGCGAAGCCCTGCGGGACCGTCTGCCATAATCAGAGACCTTATCCCGTATTTTTCTTCCAGCGCTTCTGTTGTTTCTCCGGCGGAGCCGGGTACTCTGGTCCCTGACGAACCAAGCGTACTGGCTCCTTGCGTAATATTCCCGTATAAAAGCGGTATTAGTTCTGAGACGGGCAGCTCTTTTGCAGGGAATATCCGGCAGGTTCTCTTTTTTTCTTTCCGCGGAATAAATGAAAGACACGGGACTTTCTGCTCCTCTGCCATTTTAAGCCATTCAGCGGTTCTGTTTCCGGCAAATTCAGGTGCATGCAGTTCTTTTAAAGGCATATTCGGAGGACAGATTTCTTTTGTCCGTTCCAGTACAGTCTGTACCGGAACGGTGAATAATGCCGCGAGCTGCAGGGACGCTATATGATTACCAATCCATATACCGTAGGTTCCTGCGTCCATGAACCATGCGTGCAATTGCTCTGAGTAGCTGGTAAGACAGGACTGCTCTACAGATATGGTAAGCGTTTGCCTTTCCTGCGGCTTCAAAATATCTGTTTTCGCAAAACCAGCCAGCCTTTGATATTCTTTTGCACCGGTTGTCTGTGGCAGCGTTACATATACTTGAACCACTTCCCGTCCGGAATAAGACGATCCGGTGTTCTGCACAGAAACTGTAATATCTATTCCGTCCTTTGTTCTCCGTAACTGTTCAAACTTTATGGAAAAGGAAGTATAGGAAAGTCCATAACCAAACGGAAACAAAGGCTGTATGCCGAAACTGTCAAAATATCGATATCCGACATAAATTCCCTCCCGATATTCTTCTGTTTTTAAATTTCCGTTCAGATGGCTGAAATTTTCTGACGAAGGGTAATCTTCATAGCGTTTTGCCCAGGTGGCAGTCAACCGGCCGCCCGGCGTCACTCGGCCAAGCAGTACATCGGCAACGGCATGGCCTCCGTCCTGTCCCGGAAGGGAAATATTTAAGATTGCTTTAATGTTTTTTGCCCTCTGCAGAAGATCCGTCAGTTCGACCGGAGCCCCGATATTTAAGAGGAGAATAATCGGCAGATCCGTCCGGTTCAGCCATAAAATATCTTCCCATTCTTTTTTACTTAAATAATAGTCTCCTTCAACTTTCCGACGGTCTTTACCTTCACCGGAAATACGGCTGATCACATAGACAACCGCCGAAGCGCCTTTTAAATCTTCCGCTATAATTTTTCTTCCGTCCGGTAAAGAAAACGGGTTTGCCGCATAAGCGTCAAATGGATTTTCAACCTGTTTCGCGTTTGCCAAAACTTTTTCCTTCCATGCAGTCCTGGCAGCGTTATAGCGATTTTCGTAATCTGCGATCCAGCTTTTGTTTGTAATTCCTATATTTGCCGCTTTTAAACCCTGATAGACAGAAACACTTTTTCTGTTATTGACGTCGCCAGATCCGATCCCGCCCTTAACGGTCCGGATAGCGCCGCCGCCAAACAGCGCTACAGATACAGGAGTTTTAAGGGGAAGTGTATTTTCATTTTTTAGCAGGACCATTCCTTCCGCTGCCGCTTTTCTCGCTAAAAGAGCATGCATAAGTTCACGCCTGGAAGGCTGTGCGTTTCGTGTACCACTGTGATTCTGATTCATAAATTCTGCTGATCTCCTGTTATTCCTTTACGCCTCCAAGAGTAACGCCTGCGATAATAAATTTGGAAAGGCACAGATATACAATAATAATCGGCACAATTGCTACCAGAATCATTGTATAAATTTTACCCATGTCAAAATTCATATAGTCAGCGCCTCGAAGCGTTGCGATTAAAATCGGTACTGTCATTTTATTTTTAGACTGAATGATCAGGGCAGGAACGAAATAATTGTTCCAGGAACCCACAAAGCTGAAAATGGCCTGTACGGCAATCGCCGGTTTCATAATCGGAAGTACGATCTGATTGAAAGTGCGGAATTCTCCGCAGCCGTCAATTCTTGACGCTTCAACAAGTGAAAGCGGAAGGGATGACTGCAGATAACTGTACATAAAATAGAACACGGAAGGCGAGGCAATCGAAGGAATAATAAGCGGGAGCAATGAGTCATACATTCCCATGTTTGTGATTAACCGCAGAAATCCCATTGCCGTTACCTGTGTGGGCATTACAAGGATTGCCATAATAAATGTAAACGCTATTTTTTTCAGTTTAAAGTCATAGGCGTATAAACCGTAAGCCGTTAAAGCTGAAAAATAAGTACAGATTGCCGCGGAGCAGCCGGAAACAATCAGGCTGTTTAAAATACCCCTGAACATGGGGAATGTTCCGTCATTGGCGACGCTGCTTAAGTTTTTCAGCAAATAGCTTCCGGGCAGTGCGGAAAAGCCCTTCTGTAAATCCGCATGTGACCGTGTTGCGTTGATAATCAGGATGTAAAAGAAAAACAGGCACATAAATGACAGGATGATCAGTACAACATGAGCAAATATGCTCCGTAAATGATTTGGTTGTTTTGATTTCATAAACTTATCCCTTCCTCTGCAGTTTTTTCGCTTTCTTTGCAGCTGCCTTTGAACCGTCCGGGTCATCATTATTCGTGATCCGGTATACAATAAAGCATAAAATGCCGCTGACAATAAAAAGATAAACAGACAGTGCGCCTGCCATACCATAATTTTTACTCTTCAAATGACTGTTCAGGAACATGATTAAGGTCATGGAAGTGCGGTCCGGAGTTCCCTGTCCGTTTGTCAGGATCTGAGGAACGTCAAACATCTGCAAACCGCCGATAATAGCGGTAATTAATGTGTAGGCAAGAATCGGCCGTATCTGCGGAAGCGTAATAAAGAAAAAACGCTGAATACTGTTGCAGCCGTCCAGTTCGGAAGCTTCAAAGATATCCGGACTGATACCCATAATGGCGGCCATCAACATAATCGTAGAATTTCCGAACCACATCAGAAAATTCATAAGTCCAACCAGCGATCTGGTTCCAAGTGCAGAACCCAGGAAATCCACAGGCTGATGGGTCAGCCCTATTGACATAAGTATTGAATTGACGGGTCCGTTGGTGGAGAACATGGTAAAAAACAGCATTGCAAATGCGGATGCCATGATCAGATTCGGCAGATAGATGACAACCTTGAAAAATTGTGTTCCATGAATCTTAAGCCTCGCATCTACAAACCATTCGGCAAGGACTAAAGCGATCACAATCTGGGGGATAAATCCTATCATCCATAAAATCAGGGTATTTCCTGCGTATTTCAGCATATCAGATCCCAGAAGGCTTATATAGTTCTGCATTCCGACAAAATTCGGCCCGACTTCTTTAATTCCTGAGCGATAGTACTCAAAAAAGCTGTAGCGAATCGTATCCAGTAAAGGAATAAAAGAAAAAATGAAAAAACTTACGAAAAACGGAAGTATAAAGATATATCCCCATTTTGAATAGTCGATTTTCTTATGTTTTACTTTCATAAACTGCGCTCCCCTTCTCTTTCATGTACTGCGGGGTCAGAATAACCCCACAGTTATGTATTGTTACTCCGGCCATTGAACAGCGGTAATATCCGGATAACATTCTATAATCGCTGTTTCAAAGTTTTCTTTTGCTTTATCAAAATCAACAGTTCCCTGAAAATAATCACTGAATGAACTCTGGATTAGCTCCACGCATCCCTGATCATAAGCGGAAAGCGGCGCAATTTTGATATTCTCCGCAACCGGGACAAAATACTGGAACGCGTTCTGCCCTCCCAGGAATTCAGAAGCATAAGAATTATCTCCCGCCGCTGCCTGCATACCGCTCTTTGTGTTTGTAAAATCTGTATATTCTTTGGATATCTTCAACAGATTTTCCTTGTTAGCCGTAACTGCCAGGATAATGTCTTTTACATGCTCCGGATTATCAGTGCCGGTGCATGCGTGTATATAGGAGCCGCCCCAGTTATATTCCTGCGGCGGATTGGTAACACCCCATACGCCGTTCTCTCCGTCCCAGTTCTTCTTTAAAGTAAAATCAATTCCCCATGCAGGGAAGAGGAACGCGAATACTTTAGAGGAAGATCCCATTGCCTGATTCCAGTCGGGATTAAACTGTCCCTTTACATTCTTGTCCAGATAACCTGCATCCAGCCACTCTTTGGAATCCTTTATCCAGTTCATGATCTTCTGATCCACCTTGATTGTGGTCTCTCCGGGGCTTACCCAGGAGGCTTCGATGCTGTTGCCATATGGACGAAAGGTATCCGCATAGGACGAAAAGGTATAATATCCTTTTGCCTTCAGTTCCGCTGCAGTTGTTTTGATTGTGTCCCAGTCTTTTACTTTCTGGCCGATTTCCTCCGGATCATCAGTGCCGAACGCATCCATGGCAATATCCCGGCGGTACACCAGAAGGCCCGGACAGCACTGCCAGGTAGAGCCTCTCTGGACACCGTTTACATCTGAGGCAGTTACCTTAGTAAATTCATATTGATCTGCCAGATCTGTCTCCGGATCGATTCCCAGATCCGTAAGGGGCATGGCGGCATCCGCGTCTGCGTCCGTATATTTATTCACATAATCGGTTTCTGACAGGAAGATATCTACTTTGTCGTCCGCCGATGCATCTGCCTGTTTCATTAGCGCCTCATCTAGCTTCTGCTGATAGACTCCGTCCTGATTCGGATTGATGATCCAGTGGATCTCTGTGCCGTCATTTAACATAGTTACTGTACCATCTTTTGAGGCTTCCTTTACTTCAGGATAAATGGCTTCTACACGTTCACGAAATTCACTATTCCAGCTGTAAATGTTAATAACATTTCCCTCTGTATTTTCGTTTCCGGGGCTGGATTCGGATGATTTTGCGCAGCCTGCAACCAGACTTGCTGTCATTGCCGCGATCAACAAGACACTAACTACTTGCTTTTTCATTGGAAAAATCCTCCTGCTTTTTATTATTTTATGAAGTTCAGGCTTCATATTCGTTGATGAACGGATTATAACGTAAAACTTTTTGAGGTTATACTAAAGTCCTTTCCAAAATATCAAATTCATGACACATTTTTAGTGATTTTACCCGGAGGCAGGCAATAAAGGTATTCACTTAACTATTTTAGGTCATGATTTTGATATTTTTCACATGGTTTTTATTTTTTTCATACAGGATTTCCTCTATGATACCTTCATATATAAATAGAAAGGGGTATAAGATTGAATCATTTGAAATTTATTGATGAACACGGCAGTTTTTTAATGAAGCAGCCGGAAAATACAAGTTATTTATATTTTCCTCTGGCATCTGAGACTGGATTAAAGAGTGCCGTTACGCCAAATCTTGGCGGGGATTCCAAAACGGATCAGGAAACCTTCCTTTTAGAGCCGGTAAGTTCCGAAAATCTGCATAATAACCGTTCTACCCGTAATTTCTGGTTTTTAAAAAATGGAACGGATGTATATTCGGCTACTGGAGCTTCGGCAGAACAGGAAGCCTTACGGTTTTCAGAACTGCAGGATGAAAGTGAGTTGACCGCGGGGTTTATGTGGCAGACTGTAAGGAGATTTTCTAAAATCCATCAGATGACATCCACAGTTACTTCTTTTATTCCAAAAGACAGCAATGTGGAGATTATGTATGTGACTGTGGAAAATCGATCGAAAGTTACACAGGAATTAACCGCTTATGCCGCGGTTCCTGTCTATGGGCGCAGCGCGGATAATATTCGTGATCATCGGAATGTAACCTCCATGCTTCACCGCATAGAGACACATCAAAACGGAGTGTTTGTCTGCCCTTCCATGTCTTTTGATGAAAAGGGGCATCGTCCAAATCATAAAATATATTATGTTGCGGGATATATGGGGAATGGTGACATGCCGAAGAATTTTTACCCCACGGTGGAAAGTTTTCTGGGTGAAGGCGGAAGCTTTATACATCCTCGTGCTGTTTATGAACAGACTTTGGGTTATCCGGCTTTCAGTTACACGGCCGGTAAAGAGGCGATGGGAGCTTTCCGATTTGAGTCCATTTCTCTGGCGCCCGGAGAAAAAGCGGATTATATAATCCTTATCGGCGTGGAAGACAAAAAAGAAAAAATTGCTGATATATTGAAAAAATATAATACTGCGGACAAAGTGCGGAAGGTTTTTGAAGATACGAAATGTTACTGGCAGAATCAGGTGAAAGTAAATTTTCATACAAGTGATACGAATTTTGACAGTTTGATGAAATGGATTTGCTTTCAACCGTTTCTGCGTCGATTGTTCGGCTGTTCTTTCCTTCCGCATCACGACTATGGACGCGGCGGCCGTGGATGGAGGGATCTGTGGCAGGACTGCCTTTCTCTGCTGTTTACAGAACCTGGACAGGTAGGGCATATGATTGCTTTGAATTATGGAGGCGTCCGTATGGACGGAACAAACGCGACAATCATCGGAAGCAGGGACGGCAGTTTTCTCGCGGACCGGAATGGAATTACCCGGGTCTGGATGGATCATGCGCTCTGGCCACTGATGACAACAAAGCTTTATATAGACCAGACAGGGGATGTTGAGATATTAAATAAGAAAATTCCTTATTTTAAAGACGCGCAGACAATGCGTGGCACGAAAGTGGATACTTTATGGAATCCGGAATATGGGAATCAACAGCGTACCAGTGAAAATGAAGTTTATATGGGAAGTATTCTGGAACATCTGCTGATCCAGCAGTTGACTTCCTTTTATGATGTGGGAGATCATAATATTTACAGACTCAGAGACGCTGATTGGAACGATGCTCTGGATATGGCTTCCGAACATGGCGAAAGCGTCGCTTTTACCTGCGCTTACGCCGGGAACCTGCGGAATCTTGCGGCAATGATACGCCTTTTGGACAGCCGTTCTTCTATTCGTACAATTGAACTTTCAGAAGAAATTATGGTCCTGCTGGAAAACAATACGGAAATCTTTGATGACATCAATGAAAAGCACAAAATATTGTTAAAATATCTGGAACAATGTCAGCATAGAGTCGGCAAGAAGCGTGTCAGCCTTCCGCTTTCTGCCATTGCTGTAAATCTGCTCCAGAAAGCGAACTGGCTTGTTGCTCATTTAAGGGCGCAGGAATGGATTGATATATCTGAAGAAGAAGGCTGGTATAACAGTTATTATGACAACCATGGACGGGCCGTTGAAGGGGTTTTTGGAAATCATGTACGCATGATGCTGACCGGGCAGGTTTTTGCGGTTATGAGCGGTGTCGCGGAAGATGATCAGATTAAGAAAATCACCAAAAGCGCGGACCATTACCTTTACCGAAAAGAGATCGGCGGTTATCGTCTGAACACGGATTTTCAGGAATTGAAATTTGATATGGGGCGCATGTTTGGGTTCGCCTATGGAGAAAAAGAAAACGGAGCCGTATTTTCCCATATGACGGTTATGTATGCCAATGCCCTGTACCGCAGAGGATTTGTAAAAGAAGGATGGAAGGCATTGAAAACGCTTGCGGATACCGTTCTGGATTTTGATATCAGTCATATTTACCCGGGCATACCGGAGTATTTTCGCTCTGACGGGCGCGGTATGTATCAGTATCTCACAGGTGCGGCGAGCTGGTTCATGTTAACGATGATTACAGAGGTTTTTGGAGTCCGTGGAGAGGCGGGAGATCTTACTTTGCATCCAAGGCTTTTGGCATGCCAGTTTGACACAGAAGGGACTGCTTCTATTACCGTTCCCTTTGCAGGCAAAGATTTTATCATTATTTATAAAAACAAAGACAATAAAGACTTTGGTTCCTATATTATTGATTCTGCTTCGTGTGACGATACGGAGATTGTTGTCACGGAAGAGTCGTTTGTTCTTCTTCCCCGACCATTGCTCACTGCTTTATCGGACGACTTGCACAGGATTATCGTAAATCTGGCATAACAATGGACAGTACTTTATTTTCACTCAGGAAAGGACAGTTATAATTATATGCGATATGGATATTTTGATGACATAAACAGAGAATATGTGATTGACAGACCGGATACGCCGGCGCCCTGGGTAAATTATCTGGGTTCTCCGGAGTATGGCGCGATTATTTCCAATCATGCAGGCGGATACAGTTTTGCAAAATCCGGCGCAAACGGACGGATTCTCCGATATGTTTTTAACCATTTTGATCAGCCGGGGAGATATCTTTATATCCGCGACAATGCGTCCGGGGATTACTGGTCTGCCTCCTGGCAGCCGGTTGGCAAGGATCTTAATTCTTACAAAAATATATGCCGCCATGGTATGGGCTATACCAGGATGACTGCCGATTACAGTGGGATCAGGTCTGAAGCTTTTTATTATGTTCCTTTGGGAAAAAGTTGTGAAGTGTGGGCGCTTTCTGTAACCAATCATTCTGTTCACAGCAGAAATCTTACATTAACCGGCTACGCCGAATTTACGAATCACAGCAATTATGAACAGGATCAGGTAAATTTGCAGTATTCCCTCTTTATTGCAAAAACGCTGTTTGAAAAAAACAGAATCATTCAGCAGATCCACGGAAATCTGGATACTTTGCCGGAAAAGAAACAGGTGGATAACAAAAATGTGACGGAGCGCTTCTTTGGCCTTGCAGGCGCCGATGTATCCTCTTACTGCGGAGAAAAAGAATATTTCCTGGGTAAATATCATGGGTACGGCAATCCGCAGGGTGTTCTGTCCGGTGATCTTGGGAATGTGACCAGTTATAATGAAAATTCCTGCGGCGCGCTTTCCTGTATGATTACGCTGGCTCCGGGAGAGACAAAAACTGTCGCTTTTGTGCTTGGAACAGGCGGTATTGATGAGTCGTCTGCGTTTCTTGATGATTATGCAGATCCGTCAGTAAAGATTCGGCAGGAATTGGCAGAACTGAAAAACGACTGGTCTGAAAAACTGGATCATCTGAAAGTAAATACACCCAGTCCGGAATTTAATACTATGATAAATACCTGGAACGCTTACAACTGTTTTATGACGTTTATCTGGTCCCGGGCAGCCTCTTTTATTTACTGCGGTCTTCGCAACGGCTATGGATATCGGGATACTGTACAGGATATCCAGGGAATTATCCATCTTGCGCCGGAGATGGCGGCGGAAAAGATCCGCTTTATGCTTTCGGCGCAGGTAAGCAACGGCGGCGGACTTCCTCTTGTGAAGTTTACTCATTGTCCGGGGCATGAAGATACGCCGGATGACGCTTCCTACAGGCAGGAAACAGGGCATCCCGCCTATCGCGCGGATGACGCGCTGTGGCTTTTTCCGACCGTATACAAATACATTGCCGAAACCGGAAATCTTACGTTTTTAAATGAGATCATTCCGTTCGCGGATAAAGATAAAGCAAGTGTTTATGAACATCTGAAACGCGCGGTTGCATTTTCATTTGCGCATCTTGGACCTCATGGTCTGCCGGCAGGACTCTACGCGGACTGGAATGACTGCCTGCGGCTGGGTGCAAATGGTGAATCTTCTTTTGTCGCGCTGCAGTTTTACTACGCGATAACTCTTTTAAAGAAGTTCGCTGAGTATAAGAAAGATACAGGTTATATAAAATATCTTGAAGAAAAACAGGCAGAAATCGCAGAATTGATTCAAAAATTGTGTTGGGATCAGGACCGGTTTATCCGTGGGTACACAGAAAACGGAGAACGGATTGGCGCCCCGGAAGATCCTGAAGCCAATCTGTGGCTGAATCCGCAGAGCTGGGCCGTAATCAGCGGACTTGCGACCGGCGTGCAGGCTGACAGGGCGCTTACAAATGTTTATGAGCAATTGAATACCGACTATGGTGTTCTTTTGATGAATCCGCCATACCATGCGCATGCTTTCGAGGGAGCGCTTGCTGTCATCTACAATCAGGGAACAAAAGAAAACGCCGGCATTTTCTCCCAGTCCCAGGGCTGGCTGCTTCTTGCGGAAGCTTTGTGCGGACACGGAGACAGAGCTTTTACTTATTTTATGGAGAATGCACCCGCTGCCTGGAATGATCGGGCTGAGATTCGTCGTCTGGAACCTTATTGCTATGGACAGTTTACGGAAGGGCGCGCAAGTAAACATCCGGGTCGATCTCATGTCCACTGGCTGACCGGCACTGCCTCAACCATGATGGTCGGGTGCGTGGAAGGGATTCTGGGTATCCGTCCGGATCTGACAGGAATCCGGCTGTCTCCGTCTATTCCAAAGGACTGGACTCATGTGGAGATTGAAAAAGACTTTCGAGGAAAACATCTGCATATTCAAATTGAGAATCCGAACAGACGGGAATCAGGATGTGAAAAGTTTATTTTAAACGGTAAAGAATTGGATGGCAGTTATATTCCTGCCGTCTGTCTTGAAGCCAGGAATGAAATTCGGCTTATTCTTTAAGCATATTATCCTGTGTGTCTATTACAATATCCCATTGGGCCGCATAGTTCAGGTCGCGGTACTTCTTTGGCGTCATACCGACATATTCCCGAAACTGCTGTATAAAATGGCTTTGGGAGGAAAAGGATAATCGGTTTGCAATATCAATCATTGAGTATTCACTGTATTGAAGCAGATTTTTAGCTATTTCTATTTTCTGTCTGCGTATGTATGCGCTGACAGAATCGCCGGTTTCTCTTTTGAACAGGCGGGACAGATAACTGGCGGATACACCAAGTTCATCCGCCAGATCTTCAATAGTGATCCGTTCTTTAATATGGGAATAGATGTATTCTTTGCAAGTACTGATGTGCCTGGAATTTGTGTCGCTCTGGCATATTTTACGCATTTTTTCTGTATAATCCAGGACCATTTCATCATGCAGATTTCGTACCCCCTGTACGGTGTGTATATCATCCAGCTGCTGAATATAGAAATCACTCATTCTGAAAGCCTGTTCCAGCGCCATGCCTTTTTGCCTGCACAGGCGTGTAATCATTGCTGTTGTAATAACAAAATGATATTTTAAATTTGTAATGTGGTTACGGGAAAGTACGCCTACTCCGTCACTGTCTAAAAATCTTTCCTGTTCACAGTTTTTCCTGACTGCTTCCACATCTCCGCTGGTTACTGACTGATAAAATAAAAATTCTTCTGTCGGCTGCCGATGTTCTATTTCATCCATCTCATCCTCTGCTTCCAGAAGATGCCATTCATTTTGATATCCCATAGTATCATCCTCTTTATCCCTGCTCATATCTGTCGTTTTAGAAGTCATTTTACAGTTATTAATATATCATTATTGATTTAAAGAAACAATAGTTGTTTTAGATTCTCGTGAAAGGCGGCATGGAAGTATGGCGCCGGATTCAGGTGGGGCTGCTATTCAATCACCAGGTAAGGATAAGACAGCTGTGTTTGTAAAAGCCGTAAAGGGGTGTTATAATAAATGAACAGTTGATCTGGAAATGGAGGGATTATACATGATATATACACATCAGACCCAGTACTATGAGACGGACCAGATGGGAATCATTCATCATTCCAACTACATCCGCTGGATGGAAGAAGCAAGGGTGGCTTATCTGGAAGCGCTGGGATTTCCTTATGAGACAGTGGAGGAAGCCGGTTTTATCAGCCCTGTGCTGGGAGTCCAGTGTGAGTATAAGGCGATGACACATTTTGGAGACAGAGTTTGTGTTGATGTGCGGCTGTCTTCTTTTAAGGGCGTAAAATATGAAATGTCCTATGTGATGAAGATTGAAAAGACGCAGAAAGTGTGTGCGGTTGGCTCTACGAAGCACTGTTATTTGAGAAAAGACGGTCATCCGGCCAATATTAAAAAAGAATATCCGGCTTTGTATGAGCGCAGTATGCGCGCATTGGAGGAGGACCGTTGAAACAGGAACGCTACTATCTGCTGGACGGGTTAAGAGGGATTACACTGATCAGTATGATTTTATACCATGGTATGTTTGATCTGGTGGAGCTGTACGGTGTGCAGGTGTCCTGGTTCTGGAACATGCCGGGGTATGTGTGGCAGCAGAGCATCTGCTGGACTTTTATCCTTCTGTCAGGTTTCTGCTGGCGGTTTGGAAGCGCCAGGATGAAAAGAGGGCTTATAATCTCTGGATGCGGGGCGGTCATTACGGCGGTGACCTGTCTGGTCATGCCCTCGGAGCGGATTTTGTTCGGCATTCTGACTTTTACCGGCGCTGCCATGCTGCTTATAATCCCGTTGTCAGGAATCCTTTCTAAAATACCGGCGTGGGCGGGATTTTTTGCCAGCGGCTTTTTATTTTTTCTGACCAGAAATATCAATCAGGGCTATTTCGGATTCGAGTCCGTACACCTGGGAACGTTACCCAGGGGCCTGTATCAGGGGTATTTTATGACGTTTCTGGGCTTTCCGAAGCCGGGCTTTTTCTCCAGTGACTATTTTTCCCTGATTCCCTGGATCTTTTTGTATCTGTGCGGATATTTTCTGCATGACATTTTTATGCCCCGGGAATCGGTGCAGGCTTTCTTTCGGAAGCGGGCGGGGGCATTAGAATGGATCGGAAGGCACAGTCTGCCGATTTATATGATCCACCAGCCGGTGCTGATGGCAGTTTTCACGTTTTTGTTTCACCATTGACTTTTAGGAGAACAGATGGTAACATAGTAAAACGTAAGCGGAATTGATGGAATTGGCAGACATGC
This sequence comes from Lachnospiraceae bacterium UBA7182, assembly GCA_002491115.1. Lineage (GTDB taxonomy): Bacteria > Bacillota > Clostridia > Lachnospirales > Lachnospiraceae > Hominiventricola. The sequence continues at coordinate 33,910 of DKVI01000047.1, forward strand.
AAGATTTAGGTTCTTGTGCCTTTGGCGTGAGGGTTCGAGTCCCTCATTCCGCATAAAGGAAGACAGCGGGCAGGCCGGATGAGAATTTCGGACATTCCGCTGTCTTATTTTATGGCGTCAGAATCCCTTCCGGTGTGACGGACACATCAAAAGACAGTTCTTCCAGGTGCCGGAATAAAGAAGCGGGATTCTGTATCCGGGACAATACGCCGCCTGTCCGCTGACAGGGGATCAGTTTTAAGCTGACCGGATCTTCCGGGGAAAAAGAGGCTTCTAAAAGTAAGGTTTCGCTTCCCCGGTTGCCGAACAGATAATTTCCCAGGCTGTAGACAATGGGAACGCCGTTATAATACTCAAACCCCTGGAGTACATGGGGATGGCAGCCTACCACCAGATCCGCGCCTGCGTCGATATATCCTTTTGCCAGGGCGCGCTGGTAATCTTCCGGGGTTTCATTGCGTTCAATTCCCCAGTGGACGAAAACGATAATATGGTCATAAGCGCTTTTGGCGGCTTCGATGGCGGCGTTGAGTTTCGCAGGGTCATAGGTCTGGAACAGGCCGGGTGTGGTGTCTGTGGCATACCAGTCATAGGAAGGGGATACTCTGGTAGCCCCGAAGATGGCAAAGGTCTGGCCGTTTACCGTGCGGACTGCCGGAGCGGACGCTTCCTGGATCGTATAGCCGCCCCCGATCCATCCGATTCCGGCCTGCTTTAAAGTATCCAGCGTGTCGCAGAACGCTTCTTTTCCAAAATCCAGCGCATGATTATTGGCCACTGTGACGATATCCGCGCCCAGCTCCAAAAAGATCTTCACATAGGCAGGGTCTGTGCGGAATGTATATTCTTTATCTTCCATGGCTTCGCCCTGGAGGCTGAAAGGAAATTCTTCATTTAGAAGAAAAAGGTCGGACTCTCTCATCTGGGAAAGCATATCTTCATCCGCCAGCGCAGAGATGCCGCTCTGATCATAAGCTGCCAGATACTGTTCGGAGAACATAACGTCCCCCGCGAAAGAAAGAACGGCCCTGAAAGGTTCGGGCGGTGTTCCCTCCGGAATTTCGGACCCGTCCGGTTCGGGCGTATTTTCCCCGCTTTTTTCCGGAAGCTTTGACGGAGACCCGGCAGGCGCTTTTTCTTGTTGCTGAACCGCTGTTTTTACCCTGGGAGGGTCCGGCGCGGGTTCTTCTTCTGCTGTGTGGATGAAGATTCCGGACAGGAAAATCAACAGAACACAGCCTGCCAAAATCATATAAATTCTTCTTAAATATCTTTTACGCATCAATAAAACACCTCTGTGATTTGTGTTTTTCTATCATATCACAAATGACAGGGAAAGTACATCCTGCACACATTCTCAGATCCTTTTCCCTTGCCCTTCTCCCTTTGTGAGGCTACAATAGAAGTACCAGATGACAACGATTCTAAATCATAACAGGAGGCTTAGCATGATACTTATTAAAAACGGAAGAATCATAGACCCTGTGTCCATGACGGATACGACCGCCGACGTCTTAATCGACGGGTCCTTGATCGTTCAGGTCGGGCAGGGTCTTTCGGCTCCGGACGCGGAACCCATAGACGCCGCCGGCCTTGTGGTGGCGCCGGGGCTTATGGATGCCCATGTACATTTCCGCGATCCGGGTTTTACCTATAAGGAGGATATCTGCACCGGAGCCGCGGCTGCCGCCAGGGGAGGCTTTACCACCGTGGTCTGCATGGCGAATACCAGCCCGGTCGTAGACAACCTGGATACGCTTTCTTATATTCAGCGTAAAGGGGAAACCACCGGCATCCATGTCCTTCAGGCGGCGGCTGTCAGTAAAGGTTTAAAAGGCAGGGAACTGACGGATATGGAAGCGCTCGCGGATGCCGGGGCGGCAGGATTTACCGACGACGGTATTCCGCTGATGGATGAGAAACTTCTGACAGAAGCCATGGATACGGCCCGCAGTCTGGGACTGCCCATAAGCCTTCACGAAGAAGATCCTTTGTTTATCGCTTCGCCGGGGGTTCATCGCGGCGCGGTATCCAGGCAGATTGGTTATGGCGGCGCGGACCGGACGGCGGAGGATGTGATGGTGGCCAGAGACTGTATACTGGCGCTTCATACCGGCGCATCCGTGTGTATTCAGCATATCAGTTCCAAAAATTCCGTGGAGCTGGTACGTGCGGCAAAGAAAATGGGAGCGGATATTCATGCGGAAGCGACGCCGCATCATTTCACGCTGACAGATGAGGCAGTCTTAAAATATGGTACAATGGCACGGATGAATCCGCCGGTCCGTACAGAAGATGACCGTTTGGCAATTATAGAGGGATTAAAAGACGGAACCATTGATATGATCGTTACCGATCATGCGCCCCACAGCGCAGAAGAAAAGGCAAGGCCTCTTTCGGCTGCGCCCAGCGGGATTATCGGACTTGAGACCTCTTTAGGACTGGGGCTTTTATCTCTTGTGGAACCGGGACATCTGACTTTACTGGAACTGATGGCTTGTATGAGCAAAAATCCTGCTGAATTTTATCGGATGATTCCATGGGGGATTCAAAGAGATGCACCTGCGGATCTGGTGATTTTCGGCGAAAAAGAAAGATGGACTGTGGAGAACTTTGTTTCCAAAGCGTCCAACAGTCCTTTTACAGGCTGGAACCTGCCGGGAAAAGTGCATTATACGATCTGCGCCGGGAAGATTGTATATGAAGGGTAGTATATAAAATATCAGTGTGCAGGATACGCCCGCGCACTGATATTCATTTGACTTATTTTTCCCGCTGCGTTAAAAATTCAAGATATTCCTGCAGGCTTTTCTGCCCTTCTGATGACAGGTTATGATAGGCGTACATGATTTCCCGGTAACCGTCCGGCAGAGAAGCGAACGGATCGACTCCTTCCGGATGCAGTCCTGTGATCACCAGTTGTTCCAGCGTTACGTTGAAAAATTCTGCCATTCTGCAGGTAGTATCCAGATCGGGAAGGCGGCGTCCGCTCTCGTAGTAAGAATAGACCTGCCTGGATATATTCAGTTTTTTACTGAGCGCCTCCTGGGTTAACCCACTGTGGACGCGGAGTTCTTTTAGTGTTTTTCCTACTTTATAATCGGCCATACTTCACCTCTTCATTTTTCGAGGTATTATAGCAAGTTATGCATTCTTCTTGGGGAGATGAAACAAAACAGGGAAATTAAGTTATCTTTATATCGGAAAATGAAAAGAATAGTTGATTTTATGTGAACAGATGATGTATGATAAAAACATGGAGGATATAATATATGACAGATATACTTTGGAGGCTGTATATCGGGTTTCGGGTACGGGTCAGGCTGATACACCTGCACTTCGTACACTTTGAGAAACCCGATGACGCGAAAACCCCGGAAGAGATGCTCAAAGAGATCAAAAGAAGGTTAGACCTTCTGACTTAAACGACTGTTGTGATAACGGGAAGAATGGGTAACGTCCTCTCCGAACCAGTCCGGCGCCTGAAAAGAAAGCGCGGCTTCTTCGGAGGGAAATTCTACCTCCGCAAGCGTAAGGCCGGGATCAGGAGAAGAGAACAGATCCAGTTCGATTGTGTAAGTTCCATAAGGAATCAGGTAACGCCGCTTGCGGATCAGGTGACCGTCAATTTTATTTTTCAGATGGGCATAGGATGTTTCGGTTAAAGGAAACGTGTATTCTTCCCGGATCATAAGACCTTTGGATTTGCAGGTCAGATAATATGCATCATCCTGTCTGCGGATGCGTATCACAGGATCCGTACACAGATATCCCTGTTCGATTTCATGGAAGGAACAGGAATCCAGATTTTCCGGAAGCGCAGAAACTAAAAATTTTCGTTCGATTTCGTAAGATTTTTCCATTGAGATGTCTCCTTACATAATGTTTATTATTTCAGTGTAGCATAATTTTGGAATAAATGATATAATCCATACAGAATAATCAGGATGATTTTTAAATATGAACAAGGAGGAATATATGAGCAGCAGAGCATGTATATTTATGGCAGAAGGACTTGAAGAGATTGAGGGACTGACCGTGGTGGACATCCTTCGGCGGGCAGGGATAGATACACAGATGGTATCGATCACGGACGAACGGCTGATAACCGGAAGCCATCAGATTCCGGTACAAACAGATATCTGTATGAAAGACGCAGACTTCTCAGAGACGGAACTTCTGGTATTGCCGGGAGGGATGCCGGGGACTTTGAACCTTGGCGCCTGCAAACCGCTGACAGATCTGCTGGTACGGTTCCATAAAGAAGGAAAATGTGTGGCGGCCATCTGTGCCGCGCCCAGCGTGCTTGGAGATCTGGGAATATTAAAAGGAAAAAAGGCCGCGTGTTATCCCAGCTTTGAAAGCCGCCTTACAGGGGCTGATGTGGTCTTTGACGAGGTGGCGTCGGATGGCAATGTGATTACCAGCCGCGGCATGGGTACTGCGATTCCCTTCGCGCTTGCCCTGGTGGAAAAGCTTATATCAAAGGAAAAAGCGGACGAACTGGGCAAAGACATTATCTTTCGCTGCAGCTGATTTGAAAGCATGACGCGGACATGGGCCGTTCGGCAGAAACTTCCAGTATGCTCTTTTGGTTTCAGAGGATAATAGGAGCATGGAGGTGATAAATATGACAGATCAGAACAGCAAATCCGGAACAAACAATATGGCAGTACCGGAAGCGAAAGCAGCTATGAATCGTTTTAAAGAGGAAGTTGCCAGCGAGCTTGGTGTTCCGCTTAAAGACGGTTACAATGGCGATCTGACCAGCAGACAGGCCGGTTCCATCGGCGGCGAGATGGTCAAAAAGATGATCATGAAGCAGGAACAGCAGATGTCTTCCGGCCAGTAGAAGAGAAAAAAACAGAATATTAAAAGATAATGGGGCTGACAGGGTGCAAAAAACCTAGACAGTCCCATTTTTTTGTGATATACTCTTAAAATGTCTATGAGTATGTAAATCAGGGAATACTAAGTTATAAATACAAGGAGGATATTTATATAATCATGAGCGTACAGGTAGAAAAACTGGAAAAAAACATGGCAAAACTTACGATTGAAGTTTCTGCTGAAGAAGTTGAAAAGGCAATACAGTCTGTATATCAAAGAACAAGAAGGCAGATTACACTTCCGGGTTTCCGTAAGGGAAAAGCACCCCGTCAGTTAATAGAGAAGATGTACGGAAAAGATGTGTTCTATAATGATGCGCTTGACATGCTCCTTCCTTCTGCTTATGCGAAAGCGCTGGATGAGTGTAAGGATGAGATAGAAGAGGTCGTATCCCGTCCGGAGCTTGCGATTGAGCAGATGGAGAGCGGCAAACCGCTGATCTTTACGGCGACGACAGCCGTAAAACCTCCGGTGACCCTTGGCGAGTATAAAGGCGTACAGGTGGAAAAAGCGCCCATTGAGGTGCTGGACGCAGAGATCGATGCGGAGATCACCAGAGAAAGGGAAGCAAATTCCCGTATGGTCACGGTGGAAGACAGAGCAGTGGAAGTCGGTGATGTGGCTACGATTGATTTTGAAGGATTTATAAACGGAGAGACGTTTGAAGGCGGCAAAGGAGAGAACTATGACCTGACGATCGGTTCGGGTACGTTTATCCCCGGCTTTGAGAAACAGCTGATCGGGGCGAAAGCCGGCGATGAGCTGGATGTAAATGTGACGTTTCCTGAAGATTACAACGCGAAAGAGCTGGCAGGAAAAGATGCGGTCTTTAAATGCAAGATCCATACCGTCCGCGTAAAAGAGCTTCCGGAAGTGGATGATGAGTTCGCCCAGGAAGTATCCGAATTTGACACGCTGGAAGAGTATAAAGAGGATATCAAAAACAGGCTTTTCGAGAACAAAAAAGAAGAAGCAAAGAGAGCTAAGGAAGACGCAGTCATCGCAAAGATTATCGAAGGCGCGCAGATGGAGATCCCGGATGCGATGGTGGATTTCCAGACCGAACAGTTCATGGATGATTTTGCTCAGCGGATGCAGATGCAGGGACTTAGCCTGGATCAGTATTTCAAAATGACCGGTATGGACGCCGATAAATATAAAGAGCAGATGAGACCCAGAGCCATGCAGAGCATTCAGACCAGGCTGACGATGGAGGCAGTTGCGAAAGCGGAAGGAATCGAAGTGACAGAGGAGGACATGGAAGCGGAGATCGCAAGGATGGCCGAGATGTACCGGATGGAAGTCGACAAAGTAAAAGAACTGGTCGGCGACACCCAGAAAGAAGAGATGAAGAAGGACATTCTGATCCAGAAAGCCATTGATCTGGTAGCAGAAGCAGCGGTTGAAGCATAATCTACTGCAAAGCAGGAAGAAAGGCATGGCGGCCTGGCTGTGCCTTTTGTTCGTCATTCATACGCAGTTTTCGGGTCAGCAAAAAAGTTCATTCTAACTAAGCAGGAGGACAGACAGATGGCATTAGTACCTTATGTTATTGAACAGACCAGCAGAGGGGAGAGAAGTTATGATATTTATTCCCGTCTGCTGAAAGAGAGAATCATTTTCTTAGGAGAGGAAGTGAATGAGACGACAGCCAGCCTGGTGGTCGCGCAGCTTTTATTTCTGGAGTCTGAAGATCCCGGAAAAGACATACATCTGTATATCAACAGTCCGGGCGGTTCTGTGACTGCGGGGATGGCAATCTTCGACACGATGAATTATATTAAATGTGACGTTTCTACCATATGCATTGGTATGGCCGCCAGCATGGGAGCGTTTTTACTGGCCGGAGGCGCCAAAGGCAAGCGTTTTGCTCTGCCTAACGCGGAGATTATGATTCACCAGCCTTTGGGAGGCGCCAAAGGGCAGGCGACGGAGATCGAGATAGCCGCCAAACATATACTGCGTACCCGGGAAAAGTTAAACAGTATCCTGGCAGAGCGTACCGGCCAGCCGCTGGAAGTGATTCAGAAAGACACAGAACGGGATAACTACATGACCGCAGAAGAAGCAAAGGCCTATGGCCTGATCGACGAGATCGTTGCGGCGCATTAAGGGAGAATTACATGGCTAGAAATGAAATCAGATGTTCCTTTTGCGGGAAGACAGAAAGTCAGGTCATGAAACTGTTAAAGGGACCGAATGGTGTTTACATCTGCGACGCATGTGTGGAACTGTGCTCCGAGATTATCGAAGAGGAGCTAAGCGAAGAAGAGGGCAGCATCCTGGAAGAGGATATCAACCTTTTGAAGCCGCAGGAAATAAAAAATTTTCTGGATGATTATGTAATCGGACAGGAGAATGCCAAGAGGGTACTCTCTGTATCGGTGTATAACCATTATAAAAGGATACTGGCTTCTCAGGACCTGGATGTGGAACTTCAGAAAAGCAATATTCTTCTGTTGGGTCCTACAGGTTCCGGTAAGACCCTGCTGGCTCAGACACTGGCAAGGATACTGAACGTGCCTTTTGCCATCGCGGATGCCACTACACTGACAGAAGCCGGTTATGTGGGTGAGGATGTGGAAAATATTCTTCTGAAAATCATCCAGGCGGCAGATTATGACATTGAACGCGCCCAAAAAGGAATTATCTATATTGATGAGATCGACAAGATCACCCGTAAATCCGAGAATCCCTCTATTACCCGGGATGTATCCGGCGAGGGAGTCCAGCAGGCTCTTTTAAAGATTCTGGAAGGGACAGTTGCTTCTGTTCCGCCTCAGGGGGGACGTAAGCATCCCCATCAGGAACTTTTACAGATTGACACAACGAATATTCTGTTTATCTGCGGAGGCGCTTTTGAAGGGCTGGATAAGATCATAGAGACCCGCATGGACCGTAAATCCATCGGATTCAATGCGGATATCCGCGTCAACCGCCGGGAGGATGTGGGGGAACTGCTCCGCAATGCCCTGCCGGAAGATTTTATTAAATTCGGTATGATTCCGGAGTTTATGGGGCGGGTGCCCATCGCCGTATCTTTAGACCCGCTGACGCAGGATGATATGGTGCGGATTCTTTTAGAGCCGAAGAACTCCATCATCCGCCAGTATCAGAAGCTCTTTGAACTGGACCAGGTGGAACTCAAATTCGACGAAGAGGCTGTGAAGGCAATTGCGGCCAAGACGATTTCCCGCAAAACAGGTGCCAGAGGCCTTCGGTCCATCATGGAAGAGACAATGATGGATCTTATGTTTACAATTCCGTCAGACGCAAGTATTCACAGCTGCACGATTACCCGCGGAGCTGTGGAGGGGACCAGTGTGCCGGTAATTATGAGAAAATAAGAAAAGAAGGGGCCTTGTATACGGCCTCTTTTTTACACTTACATAGGGAATGAACTAAAAATAGGAGGGAAAGCATGGAAACATCTGAATTATTAACTATGCCTGCGGTCACTCTGCGCGGGTTGACGATCCTTCCGGAGATGATCACGCATTTTGACGTAAGCCGCACCAAATCCGTAAAGGCAGTAGAAAGTTCATTGATACAGGAGCAGAAGTTATTTATTGTAACCCAGAAAGATCCGGATGTGGACGAACCGTCCCGGGATGAACTGTTTACCATGGGGACGGTAGTGGAGATCAAACAGATCGTAAAAATGCCCCACAACATTCTCCGGGTACTGGTGGAAGGCTTGTACCGGGCGGAGCTGATCCGGCTGGAAGGGGAAGAATATCTGGAAGCCACGCTGGCCCGGTCGGACATGGAAGAGTTTGTGAATCTGCCTGAGAGCGGAAAAGAGGCGATGCTGCGGAATCTGAAAGATATTTTCAGGAAATACTGCGACAATAACAGGATCGGAAAAGATATTGTGCGCCAGGTGATGGAAAGCGCCGGGTTAGAGCAACTGATCATACAGGTGATGGTACACACGCCTTTTAAATGGGAACAGCAGCAGAAGCTTCTGGAGTCTGCAGGCTATCCGGAATGTTATGAAGCCCTGTGCATTATGCTGAATAACGAAATCGAGATCGAGCAGTTCAGGAAGAGCATTCAGGATAAAGTAAAAGCCCGGGTGGACAAAAACCAGCGGGAGTATATTTTAAGAGAGCAGATGAAAGTGATCCGCGAGGAACTTGGAGACGAAGGTCCGGGCGCCGAAGCGGAGCAGTTCAGAAAGTCGGTGGAAGCGCTGGAAGCGCCGCAGGAAGTCAAAGACCGGATTGAAAAAGAGATACAAAGATTTTTAAATGCCGGGTCCAACTCGGCGGAAGCTTCCGTGATACGAGGATATATCGAGACGCTTCTGGATCTTCCCTGGGATAAAAAGAGTGAAGACCGGCTGGATCTGAAGGTGGCGAAAAAGATACTGGAAAAAGAGCACTACGGCCTGGAGAAGGTCAAAGAAAGAGTACTGGAGTTTCTGGCCGTCCGCCAGATGCTGGACGGCGGGGAAAGTCCGATCCTCTGTCTGGTAGGTCCGCCCGGAACCGGGAAAACTTCTGTGGCGCGCTCCATCGCGCACGCTTTGAATAAGAAATATGTCCGTATCTGCCTGGGCGGCGTGCATGACGAGGCGGAGATCCGGGGACACAGAAGGACTTATATCGGAGCAATGCCCGGAAGGATTGTGGAGGGCATCCGGCAGGCAGGCGTTAAGAATCCTCTGATGGTGCTGGACGAGATTGACAAAGTGGGGAGCGACCACAGGGGAGATACTTTCTCTGCCCTTCTGGAAGTGCTGGACAGCGAGCAGAACCGGAAATTCAGGGATCATTATGTGGAGCTTCCGGTAGATCTGTCGGAGGTTATGTTCCTGTGTACGGCCAACGATGCCCAGACGATCCCCAGACCTTTGCTGGACCGCATGGAGGTCATCGAGGTGAGCAGTTATACCGAAAATGAGAAACTGCATATTGCCCAGGATCATTTGCTGCCCAAGCAGATGAAACGGCATGGGCTTAAGAAAAGCCAGCTTCAGGTCAATGAAAAGGCTTTGGAGAAGATGATTCATCAGTATACCAGAGAAGCGGGCGTTCGGGGACTGGAGCGGAAAATTGCCGCCGTCTGCCGGAAAGCGGACAGGGAGATTCTGGAAAGCGATAAAAAATCTGTCCGGGTAACGCAGAAAAATCTGGAAAAATATCTGGGAAAAACGATCTATGAATCCCAGGAACGCAACGAAAAAGATGAAGTAGGTATTGTCAGAGGGCTTGCCTGGACCAGCGTTGGCGGAGATACCCTGGAGATTGAAGTGAATCTGATGCCGGGAAAAGGCAATCTGGAACTGACCGGACAGTTGGGGGATGTGATGCAGGAGTCCGCCAAAGCGGGGATCAGCTACATCCGTTCTGTCAGTGAAGGCTACGGCCTTAAGGAAAAATATTTCCAGGAACACGATATCCATATCCATATTCCGGAGGGAGCAGTGCCGAAAGACGGGCCTTCTGCCGGTATCACCATGGCGACCGCGATGCTGTCCGCCATTCTGGAAAAACCGGTCCGGGCGGATGTGGCTATGACCGGTGAGATCACGCTAAGAGGCAGGGTACTTCCCATCGGCGGGCTGAAAGAAAAGCTCCTTGCTGCCAGAAGCGCAGGGATGAACCTGGTTATTGTGCCGGAAAAAAACCGGCGGGATGTGGAAGAGCTGTCCGACGAGATCACCGGCGGCATGAAGATGGTTTATGCAAAGACCATGGAGGAAGTGCTTACGCACGCATTTGTATAGAATGAGGTTGATATGGTAATCAGACAAGTGGAACTGGAAACAGTATGTGGAATCACCAGTAAGCTCCCCCAAAATACAAGGCCCGAGGTGGCCTTTGCAGGAAAATCCAATGTAGGAAAATCGTCTTTGATCAACGGACTTTTGAACCGGAAATCCCTGGCCAGGACTTCCTCCCAGCCGGGGAAGACCCGGACGATCAATTTTTATAATGTGAACCGGCAGGTCTATCTGGTAGATCTGCCCGGGTACGGCTACGCCAGAACCGGCGAAGAGGTGAAAGCTGAATGGGGAAAGATGATCGAAAATTATCTGCACACGTCAAAGCAGTTAAAGGCCGTGTTTCTTCTGATTGACATCCGGCACGAGCCGTCCGCCAACGATAAGGACATGTACAACTGGATCGTTCATCAGGGATATGAGCCGATCATTATTGCCACAAAGCTGGATAAGATCAAAAGAAGTCAGGTGGCGAAACATTTAAAGATGTTAAAAGACGGTCTGCATCCGGTGGAAGGCACCCGGTTTGTGCCCTTCTCTGCCCAGACCAGGCAGGGAAAAGAAGAGATATGGGAGATCATCGACAGTCTTACGGAGGAAGTACTCTTATGAGTAAAGAACCCTATGAAGAAACAAAGACCGTGCCGTCCGGCGCGAACGTGCAGAAAAATCTGCTGAATATAGGTATATTTGCGGCGGAGATTCTGCTGCTTATATTTGCGGCGCCTCCGCTGGTGCGTTTCTTTTTTCCGGTCATTGTAGGCTGGCTGATTGCCCAGATGGCCAATCCGCTGGTGCGTTTTCTGGAAAGGCGTCTGCATATTGTGCGCAGGCACAGTTCCTTTGGAATCATATTTGGTACGATCCTTTTGATTGTACTCGCCTGTTACAATGCAGTCCTGTGGGTGGTCAGAGAATCAGGTGAGCTGATTACCAGGCTTCCTTTGTACTATCGGGCACTGGTGGAGGGCCTGGATAAGATCGCCGAGAATCTTCAGGGGGTTGCTTCCAGGATGCCGCCGGAAACCCGGGAAAAGATCGCGGGAATCACGGAACATTTTACGGATTATCTGGGAAGCCTGATCAGCAGCCTGGGAGGCGGCACTGTGGAAGCAGCCGGAAATATGGCGAAAAACATTCCTTCGCTTCTGGTTTCCTTTCTGTTTGTGCTGCTTTTCGCTTATTTTTTTATCGCCCAGAGAGAACGGGTCCACAGGATCGCAAAAAGTCTGATTCCTGAAGATGTCAGGAGCAGGCTTAAGATGGTGTGGGCCAATATGAAGTACGCGGTGGGCGGATATTTCAGGGCGCAGTTTAAGATCATGGGGATTGTGGCAGTGATTTTGGCCGTGGGATTCCTGGTTATGAGGATTGATTATGCTGTGCTGATCGCGGCGGTGATCGCGCTTCTTGATTTTTTGCCCATGCTGGGAACCGGAACCGTACTGCTCCCATGGGCGCTGTTCTGTGCTTTAAGCGACGGGCTGCCAAGAGCCGCGGGCCTTTTGCTTCTGTATATAATTACTCAGGTGACCAGACAACTGATTCAGCCGAAGATGGTGGGGGACAGTATCGGTATCGATACGCTGACCACGCTGTTTTTACTGTTTATCGGATATCGCCTGTCGGGGATTCTCGGTATGATCATTGCGGTTCCGGCAGGATTGATTCTGATCCAGCTGTACGAGGCGGGTGCTTTTGAGAATGTAATCAAAAATATCAGGGAACTGGCGGATGCCGTCCGTTCCTGGCGGTCATAACAGTTCTTTCATCACATACGCATAGATTTCCTGGCTCTTTCTCTGCCAGTTGGCGCATATGGAAGCGGCTTCGTTTTTGGAGGGCACGGAAAGGGTCAGGTCGATCAGGACGGATTCCCGTTCTCGGACCTGACAGCGGGCCAGGTAATCGCTTCCGCTGCCGGGATAATAGTCTGCCGTGGTGGACAGTTCATTCTGGATTTCCAGTTTGTTTTCTTTTATATATTCCTGTATATCTTTACTGATCGCCCCTGTAAGCTTGCTGCCCAGGCAGTCCAGCGTGTTTCTTCCGTCTTCCGTGATTTTATACAGGGTGCTGTTGGCTTTGGTGAGGGCCGTCACATGGCCGGTCTGCGCCATCTCGGATAAAGCCTGCTGGAGAGAGAAGTAATTGGTATAGCCTTTTTCCAGGATAAAATCCGAGATGCGGGAGTTGGACAGGGGGGAGTCTGATAATTCCAGCATTTTCAGAATGATCAGCTTGTAAAGAGTCAGTGTGTCAGCCATGTTCGTTCTCCTTATTTTCAATATTATAATATTTGCCCTGCCAGGTATCCAGCGTCCGGAAAGTTCCGTGGATGGTATTGAGTACCCGGCGTTTTGCGCTGCTCCATAAAGGGGCGATGAGAAGTTCTTTCGGGCCGTCGCCGGTGAGGCGGTGGACGACGATGTCCGGGCGCAGCATCTGTATGCAGGAGACGATTGTGTCCGCATATTCCTCTAAAGTAAAGACGGGAAAAGGATTCTGTTCATAGTAAAGCGCCAGGTCTGTCCCTTTTAAGATATGCAGAAGCTGGAGCTTTATGCCCTGAATATCCTGTGCGTTCAGGTATTGTATGGTTTCAAGCATTCGCTTTTTATCTTCTCCCGGAAGCCCCAGGATGACATGGGTGATAACCTCAATGCCACAGAGACGAAGCCTGGAAACCGCATCGGCAAATACAGGGAGGCTGTAGCCTCTTCGGATAAAGGCGGCGGTGTCTTCATGGACGGTCTGAAGTCCCAGCTCTACCCACACGGGTTTGATCCGGTTTAATTCAGCGAGAAGCCTAAGGACGTCAGGTTCCAGACAATCGGGCCTGGTGGCGATGGACAAAAGAACGATGTCCGGGTGTAAGATTGCTTCTGTGAATACTTTGCGCAGATACGAAACGGGCGCGTAGGTGTTTGTATAAGCCTGGAAGTAAGCGATGTATTTGTTGACGGGGCGCTTTGCGGCAAGCCTTTGTCTGCCGGTCTCGATCTGCTGTGTGACGGAGAGGGCGGGATCAGAGGCGAAATCTCCGGAACCGCTTCCGCTGCAGAAGATACAGCCGCCGTACCCGATCCGCCCGTCCCGGTTGGGGCAGGTCATACCGGCGTTTAAAGCCAGACGATAGACTTTTTCATGAAAACGTTCTTTCAGTTCATAATCAAGGGAGTGATACGGTTTGTCGTTCCATAGTTTCATTCTCTCAATCTATCACAGGAATTGGTAAAAATCAATAATTTCATCAAAAATCCCTTTTCATTTCAGGATAAAGATAGTATACTGATAGAGATTCGTAAAAAGTATCTGCCTGGTCTGGCAGAGGCTTCCCCAGTGAAAAGCAGCAGGAACGAACAGAGAGTATGACAGGAGGAATCTATGAGCAGTAGTAATATGAGAGAAAAGTATGAGTCGCTTTCCTTAGCGGTATTAAGGGATGTGGCTAAGAACCGCGGTATTAAGGGGACTTCCGCCATGAGAAAAGAAGCAGTGATTGAAGTGATGCTTGCGGAAGACGAGAAGGCCGCGGCAACCGAAGCTGTCAGGACACAGGCGGCTGAGAACGGCAAGACCGTGCAGGATATGGAGCAGTTGGACAGCGGCCAGACGATCCAGGGGATTCTGGAAGTGATGGCGGACGGATTCGGATTTATAAGAAGCGATCACTATCTGCCGGGTGAGAACGATGTATATGTGTCGCCTTCCCAGATCCGCCGGTTCGGACTGAAGACAGGGGATATCGTGGCGGGCAATACAAAAGTCAAGACAGAGAAGGAGAAGTTCTGCGCATTACTTTATGTGAAAAGTGTCAACGGACTGCACCCGGAGGCCAACGCAAAGCGGCCGAACTTTGAAGATCTGACGCCGATCTTTCCCAACGAGCGCATACGGCTGGAGCGTGCGGGCGGAAGTCTGGCCATGCGGATTGTGGATGAGATTGCGCCCATAGGAAAAGGGCAGCGCGGTATGATCGTATCTCCGCCGAAAGCAGGTAAGACCACGCTTTTAAAAGACGTGGCGAAATCCATCACGAAAAACAATCCGGAGATGTACTTGATCATCCTTTTGATTGACGAGCGTCCGGAGGAAGTTACGGATGTGAAAGAAGCCATCGAAGGAAAGAATGTGGAAGTGGTATATTCCACTTTTGACGAACTGGCAGAGCGGCACAAACGGGTGTCCGAGATGGTCATAGAACGGGCGAAACGCCTGGTGGAGAGCGGCAAAGACGTGGCGATCCTTTTAGACAGCATTACCCGTCTGGCCCGGGCGTATAACCTGACCGTCCCGCCCAGCGGACGTACCCTCTCAGGCGGTCTTGATCCGGCGGCGCTCCATATGCCCAAGCGTTTCTTCGGAGCAGCCAGGAATATGCGTGAGGGAGGGAGTCTTACAATTCTTGCCACTGCGCTGGTGGACACCGGAAGCAAGATGGATGACGTGGTCTATGAAGAATTTAAAAGTACCGGCAACATGGAGCTGGTGCTTGACAGAAAGTTGTCCGAGAAGCGGGTATTCCCGGCCATTGACATTCCCAAATCCAGTACCAGAAGAGAAGACCTTCTGCTGAATACAGAGGAGCAGCAGGCCATGGACAATATCCGCAAAGCGTTAAACGGCATGAAGCCCGACGATGCGGTGGAGACGGTGCTGAACCTGTTCGCCCGCACCAGAAATAATGAAGAATTTGTCCAGAATGTGAAGAAAACGCGATTTTTCTAAAAAAGCTTGCAACGGCATATTTCCTATGTTATAATTGTGAGGCTAATGTAAGAAATAACTGCAGGGACTTGCAGGGATAGCCCGGGATAGCTTGCCGTGGAATTACCGGAGCGGCATTGGCCGGGAATCGGCAAAAAGCCGGAAGTTCACGAATCTATAAGAGAGGTGAAAAATATGAGAGAAGGAATCCATCCTGAGTATCATCAGGCAACGGTGACATGTAACTGCGGGAACACATTTGTGACCGGCTCTACAAAGAAAGACATCCATGTTGAGATTTGCTCCAAGTGCCATTCTTTCTATACGGGACAGCAGAAAGCAGCAGTTGCCCGCGGACGTATTGACAAGTTCAATCGTAAATATGGTATCAGCAAATAGGCTTGCTAAGAGTAAGGTTGAGGTTATGAATAATCTCAACCTGTTTTAATAATACGCACAAACGAAAGGAAGAAATAAAGGTTGAAACCATCAGGAATAGGCGGCCAGGCAGTGCTTGAAGGCATTATGATGAAAAACAAAGAGCAGTACAGCGTGGCCGTGAGAAAACCGGACGGAGAGATAGAGGTATACAAAAGCGAGCATGCGGGCATCGCCGGCAGCCACGCCTGGGCAAAGTTTCCTTTAATCCGGGGTGTGGTGAATTTTATAGATTCTCTGGTTCTTGGTATGGAGACACTGACATATTCCGCCAGCTTTTATGATGAGGAAGAGGAACAGGAACCGGGAAAAGTGGAACGCTTTCTTCTGAAAATACTTGGAGAAAAAGCCGAGAAGGTGGTCATGGGCTGCACGGTGGCCTTTTCTGTTATTATGGCCGTGGGCATATTTATGATCCTTCCCTATTTTATATCGGGTCTGTTCAGGGACCATATAGTAAGCAATACCCTTCTGGCTGTCCTTGAAGGTGTGATTCGTCTGGGCCTTTTTACGCTTTATGTGGTGCTGATTTCGTCCATGAAGGATATCAGACGCGTATATATGTATCATGGGGCAGAACATAAATGCATCAACTGTATTGAACGAGGAAGAGACTTAAACATTAAAAATGTAAGAAAAAGCTCCCGTTACCATGCCAGATGCGGAACCAGTTTTATGTTTATCGTCATGATCATCAGCATTATTTTCTTTATCTTTATAAGAGTAGAATCTCCTGTGCTGCGGGTATTGTTC
The DNA here is from genome assembly GCA_002491115.1 of Lachnospiraceae bacterium UBA7182. Classification (GTDB taxonomy): domain Bacteria; phylum Bacillota; class Clostridia; order Lachnospirales; family Lachnospiraceae; genus Hominiventricola. The sequence goes on from DKVI01000047.1 coordinate 50,432, forward strand.
CGGGTGCTCTTGATTCCGGTCATCGCGGGCGTCTCTTATGAATTTATCCGGCTGGCCGGAAGGAGCGACAATCCCCTTGTATGGTTTTTAAGCCTGCCGGGAAAAGGCATGCAGAAGCTGACCACCAAAGAACCGGATGATCAGATGATCGAAGTGGCGATTGCTGCGGTGGAAGCGGTATTTGACTGGAAATCGTTCCTGGGGTATACCCGGGAAGAAGAAAGCGAAAACGGTGGCACAGGTGACGTTTAAAGAGCTTCTGGACTATGGGAAAGAGACACTGAAAAAAGCCGGCATCAGCGAATGGGATCTGGATGCGTGGTATCTGCTGGAATATGCGGGCGGATGCACAAGAAGCAGTTATTTTCTGCATCCTGAGCGAAGGGCGACAGAGCTGCAGGAAGAGCAGTATAGAGAATTGATACAAAAGAGGAGCACCCATATTCCTTTGCAGTATTTGACAGGCAGCCAGGAGTTTATGGGGCTTTCTTTCTGCGTCAATGAACATGTGCTGATTCCCCGGCAGGATACGGAGATCCTGGTGGAAACCGCACTTCCCTGTATACAGCCAGGGATGCGTATTCTGGATCTTTGTACAGGATCGGGGTGCATCCTTCTCAGTATTTTAAAACTGAAGCCGGGGGTTACGGGCACAGGGACGGATCTGTCAGAAAAGGCGCTGGGTGTGGCAAGAATCAATCAGGAGCGTCTGAACGTGCAGGCCCGGTTTTGCCGAAGCGACCTGTTCGCGCAGGTAGAAGGAAAGTATGACCGCATTCTCTCCAATCCACCGTATATTCCGGACGCCGTGGTAGACACTCTGATGGAAGAGGTACGGGATTATGAACCGCGCATGGCGCTCTGCGGAGGAGAGGACGGCCTTCGGTATTATAGAGAGATCATAGAGGCGAGTCCCGGCTTTTTAAGACCGGCCGGGATGCTGTTTTTGGAGACAGGATACGATCAGGCAGAAGCGGTCGGGGCGCTGATGGAAAGATCCTTTGACAAAATATCCGTGGTAAAGGATTTATCAGGGCATGACCGGGTGATATATGGAAGCCTGAAGCCATAGATTAGATGGAGGAAAACATGTTTGACAGATTAGAAGACCTTGTGAGGCGATTTGAAGAGATCACCAGTGAGCTGACAGAGCCTTCTGTCGTAAACGATCAGAACCGTTTCAGAAAACTGATGAAGGAACAGTCGGATTTGCAGCCGCTGGTGGATGCCTACACAGAATACAAAAACTGCCAGCAGACGGAAAAAGACAGTCTTTCCATGCTGGAGGAAGAATCAGACGAAGAGATGCGGGAGATGTTAAAGGAAGAACTTTCAGATGCCAGAAAACGCATCGTGGAGCTGGAACAGCATATGAAAGTCCTGCTTCTTCCCAAAGACCCCAATGACGATAAAAATGTAATCGTGGAGATCCGCGCCGGGGCAGGCGGGGACGAGGCGGCTTTGTTCGCCGCGGAGATCTACCGGATGTATGCCCACTATGCGGAGTCCAGGCGCTGGAAAGTGGAAGTCATGGAGACGGACGAGATCGGCATCGGGGGTATGAAGAGCATGACATTTATGGTGACCGGTCAGGGCGCTTATTCCATGATGAAATACGAATCCGGCGTGCATCGGGTACAGCGGGTGCCGGAGACAGAATCGGGAGGCAGGATTCATACGTCCACGGTTACGGTGGCGGTGATGCCGGAGGCGGAAGAAGTGGATGTGCAGATCGATGAAAAAGATATCCGTATCGACGTTATGAGGGCATCCGGAAACGGCGGCCAGTGTGTTAATACAACGGATTCGGCCGTACGTCTGACCCACTATCCCACAGGGATCGTGGTGTACAGCCAGACGGAGAAATCCCAGCTCCAGAACAAGGCGAAGGCGTTTGCCCTGCTTCGGGCAAAACTGTATGATATGGAGTGCCAGAAAGCCCATGACGCGGAAGCGGAGGCCAGAAGGAGCCAGATCGGAACAGGAGACCGCTCGGAAAAAATCCGTACTTATAATTTTCCCCAGGGGCGCGTGACGGACCACAGGATCGGCCTGACCTTATATAAACTGGATAAAATCTTAAACGGAGACATTCAGGAAATTTTGGACGCCTGCATCGCAGCAGATCAGGCCCGTCGTTTAAGCAGGCTGGAAGAACAGGGGTAAAGGCATCAGGAAAGTATCTTTAAATAAAGTGAGGACAACAAAAATGGGAAAGTATTTTGGAACCGACGGCTTCCGGGGGGAAGCCAATGTGAATCTGACGGTAGAACATGCCTATAAAGTGGGTCGTTTCTTAGGCTGGTACTACGGCCGGGAACATAAAGCGCAGGTGGTGATCGGAAAGGACACCCGAAGATCCAGCTATATGTTTGAATACTCGCTGGTGGCGGGACTTACGGCTTCCGGGGCCGACGTGTATCTTCTGCATGTGACCACGACGCCCAGTGTGTCTTATGTGGTCCGTACAGAGGGATTTGACTGCGGGATCATGATCTCCGCAAGCCATAATCCGTTTTATGACAACGGGATTAAAGTAATCAACGGCTCAGGCTCCAAGCTGGAGGCGTCTGTAGAAGAACAGATCGAGGATTATATAGACGGCAGGATGCAGGAGATTCCTCTGGCAACCCGGGAGCAGATCGGGCGTACGGTGGATTTCTCCGCCGGAAGGAACCGTTATATTGGTTATCTGATCTCCCTGCCTACCCGGTCGTTTAAGACCATGCGGGTGGGACTGGACTGTTCCAACGGAAGCGCTTCTTCCATCGCCAAAAGCGTCTTTGACGCGTTGGGAGCCAGGACCTATGTCATTCATAACGATCCTGACGGGACCAACATCAACGACGGATGCGGTTCCACCCATATAGAAGCCTTACAGGCCTTTGTAAAAGAAAAAGGACTGGACGTGGGGTTTGCCTACGACGGGGATGCGGACCGGTGCCTTGCAGTGGATGAACACGGCAATGTGGTGGACGGGGACCTGATCCTTTATATATGCGGTAAATATTTAAAAGAAATCGGACAGCTTAAGGATGACATGATTGTCACTACGGTTATGTCCAACATCGGTCTTTATAAAGCCTGCGACCGTATCGGCCTGAAATACCAGAAGACACAGGTGGGAGATAAATATGTGTTTGAAAATATGATGGAGAACGGCTACCGTTTAGGGGGCGAGCAGTCCGGGCATATTATTTTCAGCAAACACGCCACCACAGGAGACGGGATACTGACTTCCCTTAAGATCATGGAAGTGCTTCTGGAAAAAAAGACCACCCTTGGAACGCTGGCTTCGGAAGTGACGATTTATCCGCAGCTTCTTAAGAATCTGCGTGTGACAGATAAAAAGGCCGTACTGGAACATCCGGATGTGATAAAAGCCATCCGGGAAGTGGAAGATGAATTAAAAGACGACGGAAGGATTCTTGTACGGGAAAGCGGTACGGAACCGCTTCTTCGGGTCATGGTGGAAGCAACATCGCATGAATTGTGTGACAGGTATGTGACGAAAGTGATTCAGACGATGGAACGCGTAATGTAAAGCCTGAAAAAACAGAGAATACACAGGAGGGGAATATATGAAAAAGACAACGCTGGTAGTGATGGCGGCAGGCATCGGAAGCCGTTTTGGAGGCGGGATTAAGCAGCTGGAGCCTGTAGGACCATCCGGTGAACTGATTATAGACTATTCGGTTCACGATGCCATAGAAGCCGGTTTTAATAAAGTCGTGTTTATTATCCGAAGAGATCTGGAGGCAGATTTTAAAGAAGTCATCGGGAACCGGATGGAAAAGGTCGTGGAGACAGAATATGCATTTCAGGAGATGACAGATCTGCCGGAAGGATTTACGCTCCCCGAGGGGCGTGTCAAGCCCTGGGGAACCGGCCAGGCGATTCTTTGCTGCGAAAAACTGGTAAAAGAGCCTTTTGCCGTGATCAATGCGGACGATTATTACGGCAAGGAAGCCTTTGTAAAAGTACATGATTATCTGGCTTCGGATCATGCCCGGGGCGAACGTATGGAATTTTGTATGGCAGGGTTTTTGCTGGGGAATACTTTAAGTGAGAACGGCGGGGTGACCAGAGGCGTCTGCAGCGTGGACGAAAAGGGACATCTGACCCGGGTGACAGAGACGAAGAACATCATAAAGACCAAAGACGGCGCCGCGATTCAAAAAGAAGACGGTTCCTGCCAGCCGGTGGCGGCAGACTGTCCGGTGTCCATGAATATGTGGGGCTTTACTCCGGAGATATTCTCTGTATTAAAAGAAGGTTTTCCTGCCTTTTTGAAAAACCTGGAAGACGGGAAAAAAGGAGAATATCTGCTTCCGACCATTGTGGATGAACTGATCCGTGAAGGAAAGGCCAATGTGACGGTGCTGGAATCCAGAGATAAATGGTTTGGCGTAACATACAAGGAAGATAAACCGTCTGTGGTCCGTTCTTTTCAGGAACTGATTGCAGCAGGGGTATACAGGAAAAAACTGTTTGATTAATTGACCAAAGGGAGTATGGATTTATGGAAATTCCATTTAAAAAACCGGAGCTTAAAGACCGTGAGACAATTCTTCGGCATTTGAAACCCGGGTCCTACAGAGGCTGCGAACGGACATTTGCCAATATTTATCTGTGGGCAAGGTTCTATGACCTGGTATGGGCTCCGGTGGAAGGAACCGTCGTATTCCGCAGCACGTTTGACGGTCAGTATTCCTATACTTATCCGGCCGGCAGCGGCGATCATCGGGCGGCCATCGAAGGGATTTTAAAGGAATGTGAAGAAAAAGGACATCCGTTTGCCCTTCATGGCGTCAGCCAGAAAGAATATGACGAGCTGGAACAGTATTTCCCGGGCAGATTTAAGGTGGAATGGCCCAGGGATGTGGAAGACTATGTCTATGAGACGGAAAAGCTGATCCAATTGTCAGGAAAAAAATACCATGGGAAAAAGAACCATATTAACCAGTTTAAGTCGGCCTGTCCGGACTGGAGTTATGAACCCATAACAGATGAAAACGTGGAAGAGTGCTTTCAGATGGCCCTTCGCTGGAGAAGATTAAACGGCTGCGAGGGAGATCCCGAGAAAAATAAAGAAATGTGTGTGGCCTTAAACTCTCTCAGGCTCTTTAAAGAACTGGAACTGAAAGGAGGGCTTCTGCGCGCAGGCGGCGAAGTAGTTGCCTTTACTTTGGGAGAGCCGGTAAGCGAAGATACATTTGTGGTGCATATAGAAAAAGCCTATGCGGATGTCCGGGGTGCGTATCCTCTGATCAACCAGCAGTTCCTGGAACATGAAGCAGCGGATTATACTTATGTAAACAGAGAAGACGATACCGGAGACGAGGGCCTTCGCAAAGCAAAGCTGTCTTATCACCCTGTTTTTATGGTGGAGAAAGGCGTAGTGACATTAAAAGGAGACATAAGATGAGAACGTGGGAATCGAATGTCCGGAAAGTGACTCCCTATGTACCCGGGGAACAGCCGAATAAACCGGATATGATCAAGTTAAATACCAATGAGAACCCATATCCGCCTGCGCCCGGCGTGCGCCGGGCCATGAAAGAGTTCGATCCGGACTGTTTAAGGCTCTATCCGGACCCCGGCGCGTCTGCTTTGACAGAGGCGCTGGCGGAGTACTGCAAAGTAAAACCGGAGCAGGTCTTTATCGGTGTGGGGTCAGACGATGTGCTGGCCATGGCTTTTTTGACTTTTTTTAATTCGGATCGGCCGATTTTGTTTCCGGATATTACATATTCTTTTTATCCGGTGTGGGCAGAGGCCTTTCGGATTCCCTGTCGAACGCTGCCTCTGGATGAAAAATTCCGGATTGTAACGGACGATTATTTACAGGATAACGGAGGAATCATATTCCCGAATCCCAATGCGCCCACGGGACTTGCCATGGGACTTTCAGAAGTGGAAAAGATCGTTCAAAATAACAAGGACAGCGTGGTCATTGTGGATGAGGCATATGTGGATTTCGGCGCAGAGTCGGCGGTCAGCCTGATCGACACATATGAGAATCTTCTGGTAGTGCAGACCTTTTCCAAATCCCGTTCCATGGCAGGCATGCGGATCGGTTTTGCCCTGGGCAGTCCGGTACTGATCAAATATCTGAATGATTTTAAACATTCCTTTAATTCTTACACCATGAACCAGACTTCCCTGAAATACGGGGTGGAAGCCGTGCGGGATCAGGCGTACTTTCAGGAAACCGTAGAGAAGATTGTGCGGACAAGAGAGCATGCAAAAGAGGTGCTTGGGGAGATGGGATTTACTTTTCCGGATTCAAAGGCAAATTTTTTGTTTATTACACATCCTGATTATGAAGCGAAGGAATTATTTGAGGCGCTGCGGGAAAGAGAGATCTATGTGCGGTATTTTCAGTCGCCGGGGATCGACAAGTATCTGCGTGTGACCATCGGTACGGATGAACAGATGGAAGCTCTTTATACTTTCCTGCGGGAATATATAAAGAAATAAAAGAAAGGGAAAATATTTTATGGACGGTCTGTTAAACTGGTTTATGGAGGCGCTGAACGGAAAAGTATCCAAAGAGGCCATCGTATTTATTATCTCCATGATACCCATTCTGGAGCTTCGCGGCGGTCTTGTGGCGGCGTCTCTTATGAACATTGACATTGTAAGGGCCATCTGGTATTGTGTGATTGGGAATATCATTCCGGTGCCTTTTATTCTGCTTTTGATCACGCCGATTTTCAACTGGCTGAAACAGACGGAGCTTTTCCGGCCTATGGTGGAAAAACTGGAGAAACGCGCGCTGGGAAAAAGTGATCAGATCGAGAAATATCAGTTCTGGGGGCTGGTGCTGTTCGTTGGTATTCCGCTTCCGGGTACCGGCGCATGGACAGGATCTTTGGTGGCGTCCCTGCTGGGGATCAAATTCAAAAAGGCATTTCCTGCCGTGCTGCTGGGAATTGTTATGGCCACTGTGATCATGTCCATTGCCAGTTACGGCCTTCTGGGTGCTTTGATCCGTTAAAACGTGTTGTGTGCAGAGGTGTTTCTTATGGAAGAAGCAAAGAAACTGTATTTTATTTACAACCCCCATTCCGGCAGGGGGCAGCTTCGTACGAAGCTGTTCGATGTCCTTCAGGTATTTTCCGATGCCGGTTATGAACTGAGCGTACACCCCACCCGGGAGAGAAAAGACGCGACCCGGCAGATTGCAGGTCTTCCGGACGGTTACGACCTGGTCGTATGCAGCGGCGGCGACGGAACCATGGACGAAGTGGTGGAGGGGATGATGCGGCGGGAGAGGAAGATTCCCATCGGCTATATTCCGTCCGGCACGGTCAATGATTTTGCAAGAAGTTTAAAGATCCCAAGGAACATGGAGAACGCCGCCCGGATTGCTGTGGAGGGGGCGGATTTTCCTTTTGACATAGGTACTTTTAATGAAGAACATTTTGTCTATATTGCGGCTTTTGGTATATTTACGGACGTGGCTTACTCCACAAGGCAAGATATAAAGAATGTCCTGGGACATATGGCATATCTGCTGGAAGGCGTCAAACGGCTGACGAATATTCCGACTTACCATATAAAGCTGCACAGCCGGGAGCTGGAGGCGGAAGGGGACTTTATTTTCGGGATGGTGACGAACTCCCGCTCTGTGGGCGGTTTTAAAAGCATCATAGGAAGAAAAGTGCAGTTTGACGACGGTGTGTTTGAGGCCACTTTCATCAGGACGCCTAAAAACGCGGCGGAATTACAGGAGATTCTGGCGGCGATTGTTTTAAAGGAAATCAACTCTCAGTATATGTGTTCTTTCCGTACTTCCGAGTTGACTGTGGAGGCAGATCAGCCGGTTCCCTGGACACTGGACGGAGAATATGGCGGAGAATGTGTGTCAGCTCTGATTTGCAATCATCAGAAAGCGCTGACGATTAAAATTCCCGGACAGGTGTAAAACAGCCTTGAAAATGAGCTGAAGCTTTGCTATACTGGCTACAGAAGAAAAAACAGCGGAAGTATCATAGGAGAAAAAATATGAAAATAGGATTTGGCTGTGATCATACAGCGATTGATTTGAAAAAAGAAATGATGGAGTATATGAGTGCGAAAGGATATGAGTGTGTGGATTACGGCGCATATGACGCGGCGGTGCGCATCGATTATCCGGACCAGGCACAGAAGGTGGCGGAAGCCATCAAGGCAGGAGAGGTGGAAAAAGGCGTACTGATCTGCGGCACCGGCATTGGCATGTCTCTGGCGGCCAATAAGGTTCCGGGTATCCGGGCAGCCGTATGCAGCGAGCCTTATTCGGCCATGATGACGGCAAAGCATAATGCTTCCCAGATCATCTGTATGGGAGCCCGGGTGATAGGCAACGAGATGGCGAAAATGATTCTGGATGCTTTCTTTGACACGGAATTTGAAGGCGGAAGACACGCGGAGCGCGTGCAGAAAATCTGCGATATAGAGACCAGGTACAATAAATAAAAATCAGGGATGCGTGCAGACGCATCCCTTTTATCATATTACTGTATTTTCTTTTCCAGCATCCCCGGATTCGTCGCGTAGGTAAGGGCGGTTTCCCGGGTGATTCGTCCATCTTTAAAGAGCTTCGCCAGGCTGTTGTCCATGGACATCATCTTGTCGTTGGCATATGAATAGAGGACTCCGTCGATCTGGGGTCTCGTGTTCTCATCCCGGATCATGCTGCGGATGGAGGGGCTTATGGTCATAACCTCGAAAGCCGGGATCAGTTTACCGTCCACATCCGGAACAAGCTGCTGGGAGACGACTGCTTTTAGTACCATGGAGAGCTGTACGGCGATCTGATGCTGCTGACTGGGCGGGAACACGTCGATGATACGGTCAATGGTGTTGGCGCAGCCAAGGGTGTGCAGGGTGGAAAGAATCAGATGCCCGGTTTCGGCAGCCGTCATGGCTACCTGGATGGTTTCATAATCCCGCATCTCACCCAGCAGGATTACATCCGGACTCTGCCTTAAAGCAGCCCGGAGGGCAGTCACATAGTTTTCCGTATCCACATTGACTTCCCTCTGGCTTACAATACTCTGATTGTGGCGGTGAAGATACTCCAGGGGGTCCTCCAGCGTGATAATATGTTTCTTCAAATTCTGGTTAATGTGGTCAATCATGCAGGCAAGGGTCGTGGATTTTCCGCTTCCGGCAGGACCGGTTACCAGTACCATACCGTTGGAAAAACGGTCCATGTCCATGATGTTGTCCGGGATGCCCAGGTCGGAAGGTCTGGGAAGCGAGAACGTAATGATACGTACCACTGCCGATAAAGTTCCCCTTTGCTTATAAGCGCTTACACGGAACCGGGACAGCCCGGGAATCGCGAAAGAAAAGTCATCATCTCCTGTGCTGCGGAGCTTATCCATGGAGCGGTTGCCGGCCAGCCTGTAAAATTCAGAGATGATCTCATCCGTATCCGCCGGGAGGAGCTTCTTGTCGCTGTCCTGGACCATTGTGTTATTGATACGCATGGAAGCGGGAAGTCCGACCACGATAAATACGTCTGATGCTTTCTGCTCAATGGCTCTTTGCAGAAATTCTGTTGTGTTTAAAAATGTACTCATATGATTTAATCCTCCCATTCTGTTTATAAGGTTAAAAGGTTCAGGCTGTCATCCCCGTTCCATAGGGAGGACGGTACTTCCTGCCAGGTAACAATTCTGTAAAACCCGTCGTTTAGTCCGGCGGGCTCATTTAGAGAAAGGCAGACCTGAAGGCACTGTGAACTGCCGATGGGTACTTCGTAAGAAACCGTGTGCCTGTCAGCGCCAAAATCCAGGGTAAAGGTACCCAGGCTTGTAAGCTGTTCTTCAATGACCTCATAATAGATATCCGGGGAGGAACTGTAGGCGGCATGAAGCAGCCGGTCGATCTCCCGAAGCGTCTGGGTGGCCGTACTGGAAGCCTGATAATATTCCTGGTTGTGTTCTGCAATTTTCTGACTGTACCGGTACTCACTGATGGAACCGGATAAAGACAAAGTGGCGAATACAGCCAGACACAGTACAATAAAGGTCATTAACAGTGATACGGAGCCTATATTTGTGACTGGAGTGTATTGTTTGTTCATAGGGAGGCTCCTTTCTATAAAGTATACTGTCTGTAGGCGGTTATTTCAAGATGATAGATTTCCGAAGTCTCGTTGTTTCCATAGACAGCAATATAGTAATTGGTAGTCTGTTCATCAACCGGAGTGGAAGACAGGTCCAGATGGTAAAACGAAGCTTTGGAAGAGCAGGGCAAAAAGTCCTGATCAAAGTAAAAGGAGGCAAAATCCGTCGCGATTTCAGAATCCGGATATATTTTTTGCAGTGTTTCCATCGGTTCCTCGGCCTGGCATAAAATTTCCGCGATGGAACTGGAATGCCTTACGGCCATATCCAGCTCTCTTGTATCCCGAGACAGATTGTGCGCCTTTACAAACACTTCCAGGCATATGGCGCTTACGATAGAAAAGGACAGGACTGCGAAGATAATTTCGGTCAGCAGCAGTCCTGAGCGGCCAAAGAAGCTTTTTCTCATGGGCGGCTCCTTTCCGCGATAATCATGGAAGTTTCCAGTCCTTCACTGTCGACGACTGTGAAACGGTATATATTCTCGTCCAGTTCGTCCACCATGAAGGAAGATATCTCTATGATATCGTTTCCGTTTTTTAAGGGGACATCAATCCCTTCTTTTATAAACAGTTCTTTTAGCATGCCGTCGTACTCATAGATATAATTGACATAGACGGTTCCGTTATAATCTGCGGACAAAGACAGGCATTGTCTGCCGTCCAGATCGGTGACACCGAGACCGCCGCCCGTATCGTTTTGCCGTATCTTTTCTGTAAGGTAGGATAAAGCGGTCCGGCTCTCATCGTTAGAGAGAAAACGGTCGGTGGTGGAAGCGTACAGGTCCGCGGCCAGCATCAATACTATAAAAGAAGAAACGGCAAAAACAAACAGTAAAGATATAGGAAACAGCATATGAATCACATGCCTGCTGCGCGTCTGAATGCTCATGGTCTGTTCCTCCTGTCAATAATTGTGACATTCGGCAGGATGTTGCTGCCTAAGACCTGATAGTCGACAAAAAACCTGTCTTCATCGTAAGTAAGACCATAGTTATCTTTTAAATACTGAAGGTTTTCCGGGTAAGCACCCTCGATCGTATAACAATGGACGATCCCGCGGTTGACTGCCCGCTCAAGAATCCTGACTTCTTCCTGGTCGGTTCTGTCTGTCACAAAACCGGTCGCTTCCCAGAAAATAAACACTGCCGCCAAAAAGCCGATCATGGAAATAACGAGGCTTTTTGAAACGGAAGATTTTTCCTGTGTTCCGAAACGGTGTTTCATATACGTTATACTCCAATCTGCTTTACAGACTTGCCATAATTCCCATCAGAGGAAGCATGACAGACAATAAAATCATACCTACGATCAGGGAAAGAATGATAACTAAGGCCGGTTCAAGCATGGAGATCATGCGGTTGAACTTCTGGTCGATCTCATCCTGATATTTGTTTGCGATGTCCTGCAGGATCATGTTGCGGGAACCTGTTTTGGAACCCACAGAGGCCATGCGGGCATAGATGCCTGAAAAGATGCCTGCAGCCAACAGGGATTTAAAAAGGTCATGTCCGTTGTCCACTTCTTTTTTGCATGCGTCGATTTTTTTTCGGAAACCGTCGTTGTCGATCAGTTTCGACGCAAGGCTGATCGCTTCTGCCGGACTTCTGCCGCTGCTTAAAGTGAGCGCCATGCCGCTGGCAAAACGGCATGCAGCGATCTGCTCCATAAAATTTCCCGGCCAGGTAAAATGTGAGAGGAATGAACGCAGGGCGGCCCGGCCGGACCGGGTCTTTCCGAAATACAAAGCCGCTATGGCTAACAAAAGGACAATCACGATAAATACGGCCGAATAACGGTTGATGGTAATTCCAAGATTTAAGATCACTCTTGAAAAGCCGGTCATCTCACTGCCCAGCTGTCTGAATACCTGATTAAAGACAGGCATGACTTTGGTAATCAGTACAAAGATAACCAGGACCATCATAAAGACCATAATCAAAGGATATGTAACCGCGTTTTTTATAGATTGTGCAATACCGGCTTCCCGTTCATAGTGGATGGCCAGCGCCCGCATGACTTCCTCGCGTTTGGAAGAGTCTTCTGTGATTTTGACCATCTGCAGCATATAATCAGGAAACGCCTCGGTGATTTTGAGAGCCTCATAAAAGCTCCCGGTCTTTTGGATCGTATCTTCCATGAGTGCCAGAAGTTCGGCTTCTCCGGGATCCTGTGTCTCGTCCCGCATCAGGGAAATTCCCTCCAGATCAGAGATGCCGGACCGCCGGATCATTGCAATCTGGGAGCAGAAAGCAGACAGCTCCGTATTGGATAAAGGGGGAAATTTTTTTTGCGCCATATATGCTCCTTTCTCGGATTTCCATCTTAATAAGAGTTTTGTACTGTATAATTTTCTCCGTCGCCAATGAGCGCTTTCAGATCCGTTTTGTTGGCGCCGGCAGCAAAAGTAGGGTCCATAAGAGTCCAGGAAGAACCGTCAAACTGTATGATATCGTCGATCCATCCGGCCTCTTTAATATAAGTGCTGATCCATGCATGGTAAGCCTCCCCGGCGTAGCCGATTTCGAGTTTGGTGGGGATGCGCTGAGAGCGCAGCATGGCAGCCATGGAAGCGGCATAATCAAAACAGATTCCTTTGCCGGTGCTGAGCGTTTCGTCCACATCCGGAAGATAGCCATAGACTACGCTGGCAGCTTTTTCCGTGTCATAAGTGATGTTTTCCGTAATGAAGTGATAGATCTTTTCCACCGCTTCCAGGTCAGAATGGGCGTCCGATACAAGTTCCTGCCCTTTTTTGACAATCTGGGAATCAGGAGTAAAAGACACATACTGATTTGGGTACAGAAAAGGCAGAAATTCATCTGCGACCGTAACGTCAATATCCTGGGAAAATGCGATGGCATACATGTCTCCGCTTACGTTTTCCAGAACAGTTATGGAATAACTGCCGCTGCCCGAAGGGAGAGGAAAAGTCTCGAATTCCTTATCCTGTGACAGAAGGTACGTATAGGTATTGCCGTCGGGAGGTTCGATCTGCATTTTGACCTTGGGATTATCTCCCAGATATTGAACCATTACATATCCCTGGTCCGTATGAGAGGCATCCACGACGAGGGTGTCTGTGCCGTAAGAAACCGTCTGGTCCGCTGCAGGAACAAGTACGTTTGGTGTGCTGTCCCGAAGTGGAGCGTCTGACGGCTCGGCGGTGTCATTGCCGGTGTCTTTGGAGACGGACGCTTCACTGTGGACCGGTCCGTCTGAAGGCTTCGTGTCATTACTGCCGCAGCCCCAAAGAAGGCCGTAGCATAAAGCGATCCACAATATAAATACCGGACGGAATATTGCCTTTTGAACCATGGACAGTAGCAGCCTCCTTTATAGATTTCGGGTATTTCAATGTATCCAGTATACTACCAGATGCCGCAGGAATCAATGATTTTATCCGAAACGAGGGGGATTTGAAGTCTGACGGATTAAGAAAAAGCCTTAAGAAGGGAGGATGCCGGGTGTGTTCCACCCGGCATTATTATGAAAAAGTTTATTTAAAAAGTATTAGCTGATTGGCGTTTGCTTTTGATGGTTTTATTATATGCACAAGAAATGAAGGATTCATGTGCAAAAAATAAACCTTTTTTAAAAGAAAAATGAATAATTTATGAACGGGAAAATTCGGATTTTGAATTTTGCATTCAATGACAAAAAGAGAAAAATAGATTAAAATAATCCTGGAAAGGAGTAGACGATCATGTCCAAAGAAAAAGAGAATAAAGAAACGCTGAAGGTCAGAATGCTGGGCGGTTTTTCCATGGTTTATCAGGAAAAAGAACTTTTCCTGGGGAAAAAACAGACTTCCAGAGTCATGCGGATGCTTCAGGCGCTTCTGTATGCCGGGCCTGGAGGAATGGCGAGGGAACAGCTTTTAGAAGGACTGTTCGGCTCTGAATTTGAAGGTGAACCGTCCAATAATCTAAGCGTGACGGCATGCAGCCTGAGAAAACTGTTAAAAGAAAGCCGGCTGGCAAAAGAAGATTTGATTCATACCGGCAAAGGGCGCTACTGGTTTGGAGGATCCCTGGAAGTGCAGGTGGACGCGCACATCTTTGAAACGCTGGCGAAAAAAGCAAAAGCCGAAGAAGGAGAAGAAAAGCTTAAACTTCTAAAGGAGGCTGTAAAGGTTTATAAGGGTCACTTCCTGCCTGCGCTGTCCGGTGATGAATGGGTAACGGAGGCGGGAGCGCGTTATCAGCACATGTATGACAGCTGCATGGAAGAGATCTGCACGCTGCTGACAAAAAGAAAAGAATACGAAGAACTGTTTGAACTGTGCGGCCGCGCGGCGTCTTTGTATCCGCTGGGAGAATGGCAGGTCTGGCAGATGGAATGCCTGCTTTTGCTCGGTCGTCCGAAGGACGCGCTTACTTTATACAATCAGACCGCATCCGGATATTTCAGTGAACTGGACGGAATGCCCTCCAGGCGCGTGACAGAATTTTTTCAGAAAATGAGCGGCCGGATCCGGTTTGACGCGGTAGATCTGAATGAAATACAGACCAGGCTGCGGGAAGAAGAAACTCCCGGCGGGTATTACTGTCCGTATCCAAGCTTTGTAGGAAGTTATCGTATGGCCGCCAGGATCATGGAAGATTCCGGCCAGTCTGTCAGTCTTTTGCTCTGTACTTTGTCTGATGAAAGAACATCTCATAAAAATTCCCCTCAATTAAAAGAAATATCAAACCTGCTTGCAAAGTCCATCCGCGAGGCTTTAAACCGCGGCGATATTTTTACCAGGTATAATATGTGCCAGTTTCTGGTTATACTAATGGGTATATCCAAAGAGGAATGTCCGGAACTGATCGGCCGCATTGACGCCGGTTTCCGCCGTCTTGTACACAGCCGCCGGGTCAGGGTGGCTTATCGTGTTGCCTCTCTTTAATTTGGTGCGCTGATGCATAAAATTGTTGACTTGTCAGGGCTGTCCGATTAAAATTAAATGAGAAAAATAAATAAGGAGAGGCCGGATGTTTTTAGATGACCTTTTTCCGGACCAGTTGACAGCTTCCGTCTATGATCTGGAGTGGGAAAAACTTTCCAAAAGTTATAAAGGCGTTATGTTTGACATTGACAATACCCTGGTGCCTCATGGGGCGGCAGCGGATGAGCGGGCAATCGTGTTGTTTGCGCGCCTTAAAAAGCTTGGTATGAGGACAATGCTTGTCTCCAACAATAAAGAAAAAAGAGTAAGGCCTTTTGCAGAATGTTTGAAGACCGAATATGTATATAAAGCAGGCAAACCAAAGCTGCGTGGCTATAAAGAGGCTCTGCATCGTCTGGGAACCGAGCCGAAACATACTTTGTTCGTAGGTGATCAGGTATTTACCGATGTATGGGGGGCAAATCGCACCGGAATGCATACGATATTAACGGAACCCGTAGACCCATCCACTGATGAGATTCAGATCGTTGTTAAGCGCTGGTTCGAGTGGCCGTTTAAAAAAGCGAAAGGAGTAAAGACCTGATGAAGATATTGTGGGATATGTTTTTAACCTTCGCACGGATTGGCGGGCTGACTTTCGGCGGCGGATATGCCATGCTGCCCATGCTGCAGCGGGAAGTGGTGGAAAGGCGCGGCTGGGCTACGGAGGAAGAACTGGCAGATTATTACGCCATCGGACAGTGTACACCGGGTGTGATCGCGGTCAATACGGCTACTTTTATCGGATATCGCCAGGCGGGTATCATCGGAGGGATCTTTGCGACGCTGGGAGTCGTGTTCCCTTCTCTTGTTATCATTACGGTAATTGCTGCTTTTTTGACAAATTTTGCGGATTTCGTCGTTGTCCAGTATGCTTTTGCAGGCATTCGGGTATGCGTCTGCGTGCTTATATTTAACGCGGTGCAAAAGCTGTGGAAAAAGTCGGTAATCGACAGCCCGACGACGGTTATTTTTCTTCTGGTGTTTCTGATATCGGCGGGACTGGCAGTAGGACAGAGTTTTTATCCGGAACTTTTTTCCCTGTCTCCTGTCGTGTATGTGGTAATCGCCGGGGCTGCCGGCGTGATTCTGCATGGAGGAAAAGGAACGAAGGAGGCAGACAAATGATCCTGTTTCGTCTGTATTTTGAATTTTTTAAAGCCGGCCTGTTTGCCATAGGCGGAGGGTTGGCAACCTTGCCGTTTTTACAGCAGATCGGGCAGTCTACAGGCTGGTTTACACAGCAGGATTTGATGGATCTGATTGCTGTCTCAGAGTCCACGCCGGGTCCGATCGGGATCAATGCGGCTACTTATGCCGGGTTTCATGCCTGGGGGGTGGCAGGGGGAGTGGTAGCCACGCTGGGGCTTATCTCACCTTCGATTCTTGTAATTCTTCTTGTGTCCAAAGTACTGGAGAAGTTCAAGGAGAGCGACCTGGTGCAGTATATTTTTTACGGTCTGCGCCCTGCATCCACAGGGCTGATAGCGGCGGCGGGTTTTTCGGTGGTACTGGCGACGCTGGTTGATGTGACAGAACTTACAACTGCGCCTGCAAGGGCTTTTAACTGGTTTGGAATCCTGCTGGCGGCAGTCCTTTACCAGGCAATTAAAAAATGGAATAAACATCCGGTCATTTATATTGCGGCGTCGGCGCTTATAGGGATCGGGGCCGGATATCTGCATATACTGGGGTGACGACTGGGGATATAAAGACGGAAAAGGAGAGGGGTGTCTTGTGTGGTCAGGAAAACAATGAAAATAAAAAATGAGAACGGTCTGCATTTAAGGCCGGCAGGGATGCTGGTGAGCGAGGCGAACCGGTGCAGTTCTCATGTGATGATGGTTTGCGGCGAGCATACAATGAATTGCAAAAGCCTCATGAGCCTGCTTGCATTTCCTGTCTGCCCGGGGGATGAGGTGACGGTTGAATGCTACGGAGAAGATGAAGAACAGGCTCTGGCACGGATCGTATCTTTTCTGGAACGGCTGAATCAGGAGGATCAAAGTTGACACATCTGCCATGGATGTGTCTTTTTTACTCTAAGAATCGTCTTGACACATCCGGCATAATTCTATATGCTGAGAGTGTCTAAGTAACAGATCAAATTCATAAGTCGTAATTCCATGACGTAATTCCCTGATTTTTAATATAGTGAACGCAATTCGTATGCTTGACTTAAAGATGAAAGGAGAAGAAAGATGTTATATTTCAAGGAAGACGCATGGATACTAAGGAGAATCTTTGAACTTTCAGACTGTGCGTTGCTTCATATGCTGAACCGTCTGTTTCGGACAGAGTACGCGGAGGGGGAATATATACAAAAAGAATGGAACGAGCAGGGAGTCAGGGTATGTCTTACGATTGGATGCGCGAATCGTTATGAGTTTCAGATCCGTCATCTGGATGGCTGTCTTGAGATCTGTGCAGAGGACAGGGGATGTCCGTTTCATTACGCAGACGCGAAAGAGCGTTCGGTTGTGCAGATACGCGAGCCTAAGATGATTTATTTCGGGAAAAACACAAGAAAAGAATTTTGTACGACACTTGAGTTTTCGGGATACGAGAGAATTATTCTGCCGATTCATACCATTACACTGGCGGACTGCTCGGTAAAACATTTAGAGGAAGCAGGTCTTATCCTGTTTTTGCCTTTTTTATTTTATTTTTTTTCGGAGGAAACAGAAAAGGCAAAAGGATCGGAAAAAAAGCAGGAATCCTTGAAAAAGTTTGTACTTCATGATATAGTAGGCACACTTCAGGTGAGCGCTCAGAAAGGGGATCTGACTATATATGATGTACAGAAACTGAAGCAGTGCTGCAGACATATGATCTGGAGTCTTCTGACGCAGAAAAACTGGATGCAGGATCTGGAACTCCAGGAGCTGGTGCTGGACGCGCTGGAGCCGGATATGGAGCTTCTGGAACGTACGCACCAGATAGAACTTTGCAGGATGCGGAATAAATTTACAGCAAGCGGCTCACACTAAGAAGCAGGAGGTGGCAAGTATGAAAAAATGTTGGTTTATGGCAGCGGTGATTCTGTGTCTGCTGGCGGGGTGCGGAAAAAAAGATCCCATGACAGAAGAAACAGGGTTCAGAGACGATGTGTCTCCGGAAGCACTTGTATTGTCCGTTTCATCGGAGCTCGGGGACGAGTACTGGGCGGATATGGAGCTCGCTCCGGAATTTTTAGAATCCTGGTATGGCATATCGGATGATATGTATGAGGAATATTATGGACAAAGTCCCATGATTTCTGCCAATGTGGACACGTTGATTGTGGTAAAGGCAAAGGAAGACAGGGTTTCGGATGTAAAAGAGGCTCTGGATGCTTACAGGGATGCCATGATCCAGGATACGCTTCAGTATCCTTCCAATATTCCCAAGATTCAGGCGTCCTTAATCGAGACATTTGGAAAGTATGTGTGTTTTGTCCAGCTGGGCGGTTCTGCTGTGGAAGAAGAGGATGAGGAAACGGCTCTGGCCGCCTGTAAAGAGGTGAACGAGCAGGCGCTGTCTGTGATTGAAGGAGAACTGACGAAGTAAGTTATGGTATTTTCCGGTTTGATCTTTATCTTTCGGTTCCTTCCGGCATTTTTGACCGTGTATCTGCTGCTTCCTGACAAGTGCCGCAATCTGGTGCTTTTTCTTGGCAGCCTTGTTTTCTATGCGTGGGGGGAACCGGTCTATATTGTACTTATGCTTTTTTCTGCCCTGCTGGATTATGGGAATGGGCGGATTCTGGAATATGCGAAAGGAAAGGAAAAAGACTTCCTGGCACGCGGGATTCTTCTGGAGTCTGTTTTTGTAAATCTTTCTCTTTTAGGTGTCTTTAAATATTCCGGTGCCCTTCCCCTGCCCGTGGGGATTTCTTTTTACACTTTTCAGACCATGTCTTATACCATCGATGTCTACAGGGGCGAAGTGGCCGCGCAGAAGGATCTGATCACTTTCGGCGCATATGTATCCATGTTTCCTCAATTGATCGCAGGACCGGTGGTAAAATATAAAGATGTGGAAAAAGAACTGTCCGAAAGGACGATAAACTGGCAGGACGGATATGAAGGGATCGGAAGGTTCTGTATGGGGCTTGGAAAGAAAGTTCTGCTGGCCAATCAGGTGGGACTTCTCTTCGAAGCAGTTAAAAAGCTTCCGCCGGACCAGATGTGCGTATCGACGGCATGGATTGGAAGCCTGGCTTTCGCGCTGCAGCTTTATTTTGATTTTTCGGGATATTCGGATATGGCTGTGGGGCTTGCCCGGATGCTGGGATTTCATTTGAAAGAAAATTTCGACTATCCGTACAGGTCGGCAAGCATTACAGAATTCTGGAGAAGGTGGCATATCTCTCTTGGGCAGTGGTTTCGGGACTATGTCTATATCCCTTTGGGAGGCAGCAGGAGGGGGCTGGCAAAACAAATCCGCAATATCCTGATTGTCTGGGTGCTCACAGGGATCTGGCATGGAAAAGGATGGAATTTTCTTGTGTGGGGATTGTATTTCGGATTACTTCTGATCCTGGAGAAATGTTTTTTGTTAAAATATCTTAAAAAACTTCCCGGGGCAGCAGGACATCTATACGCCATGACAGCTGTGGCGGTGGGGATGACGGTGTTTGCCCTGGAAGACTTAAGACAGGCCGCCGGCTGGATCGTTATGCTCTTTGGCGCGGGCGGTGTGTTCTGGAACGGAACCACAGAGTGGCTTTTGACCAATTACGGTGTTCTTTTACTTTTTTGCATTGCAGGAGCAGCGGGTCTGGGAAAACGGCCTGGCCAATATCCGGTGGTGTGGGCGGCCGTTTTCTTTTTATCTGTCGCTTATATCGTGGATGCCGCTTACAATCCGTTTTTATATTTCAGATTTTAAGAGTGTGTATTATGAAAAGAATATTTCAAAAAGAAAAGGCGGGCTGCATCATCTTTTATCTGTCGCTTTTGAGCCTCTGGGCAGCGGATCTTATGTGTCCGGACCGACTTTATTCGGACTGGGAGAAGCGTTTGCTGGCTCAGAAGCCGGAAGCGTCTTTGGCGGCCGTTTCGGACGGCAGTTATGGACAGGCGTACGAAACATGGCTGACGGATCAGTTTCCTCAGAGGGACTGGTGGGTGTCTGTAAAGACCAGATGTGAGCTTTTGTTGGGAAAAAAGGAAGTAGACGGTATCTACCTTGGAAAAGACGGGTATTTGTTCTCGGAACAGGAAAAGACAACGGACTGGGATATTCTGGAAGAACAAATGAAAGTGCGGTTTGGAGAAGAAAGAGTCAGCCGGATTCGTGTGCCGTCGGCCGGGGAGATTCTGACAGACAAAGTACCTTCCGGGATTACGTTTTTTCAGGAAGGAGAAAGTTCCGCCCAGACAGTCGAAGCGTTATCCAGGCATAAAGACGAGTATATTTATTACAGGACAGACCATCACTGGACCATGTTAGGGGCTTATTATGCCTATGAAGCGTGGATGAAGGCGCAGGGATGCGAGCCTGTGCCGCTTGCGCGGATGAAGAAACAGGTTCTGAAGGAAGATTTCTTCGGTACCCATTATGGCAGGCTTCATTACGCGAAATACGCGGATGTGATGGAATTTTATGACCCGGGCGTTGCATGCAGCGCGGTCTATGACCTGGGGAAAACGGACGTAAGCGGCCTGTACCAGGAAAAATACCTGGAAACGGCGGACGCCTACCGCTTTTTTCTGGACGGCAATCATGGGCTTGTGCAGATCGAAAGCGGACAAAAGGGCGGGCATCTTGCGGTGTTGAAAGATTCTTTCGCGAACTGCATGATCCCGTTCCTGACGGCCCATTACGGGAAGATTACGGTGATCGATCCCAGGTATTTCAGGACTGATATCGGGGCATGGCTTAAGGAACAAGAGCCGGATCAGATTCTGATTCTGTCCCAGAATACAGTTTATTCCTCTATGTGCTCCAGTCCCTGACTTAAAATATTTTCCACATGGTGGTCAGCCAGGGAATAGAAGATGGTCTTACCCTCCCGGCGGAATTTGACCAGTCTGTTCTGTTTTAAGACCCTGAGCTGATGGGAGATGGAGCTGGGGGACATAGAGATCTCCTGTGCGATATCATTGACGCACAGTTCCCGGTTTAACAGCACATAGAGGATTTTAATGCGGGTGGAATCCCCGAATACTTTATAAAATTCTGCCAGATAATAGATTTCTTCCTCTGCCGGCATCTGCATTTTTTCGTTCATAAATATTCCAGCTTTCTGTTTTTCTTAACAGTATACAGAACATATGAATGAAAATCAATCTCTTTCAGATTTCACTGGATTTTCACAGTTTTATCACGGTTTAAACACAGGTTCATCAAAGATTCCACACAAATTTCCGATAAAATAGTACAATGAAAGGAGGCGCGTTGTGAAGACAAAACAGAAAATCCTGATCGGAGGGATCGTGGTGGCGGCGGCAGTCGCGGCAGCTTTGGGATTAAAGATACAGGAGCGGGCGAAACGGGCCAAAACGATGTCGGAAAATATGAGCCGGGTAGAAACCGTGCAGGTAAAAAAACAGAATCTGGTAGACGCGATCAGCGTCACAGGGACCATACAAAGCGCGGACGCGCGGGACGTCTCTGCCAGCGCGAAAGATGTGAAAGTATTGCAGGTCAACTGCGAGGCAGGAGACTATGTGCAGGCGGGGGATGTGATTGCCGTTCTGGATACGACAGATCTGGAACTCAGCCTGACGCAGGCCAGGAACAGCCAGTCTTTAAGCGGATATAAAGAGAATAAAAGTATTCAGACAGCGACAGAAAAATATACAGAGGCTGTGGAGGACGGGACAGATGAATATAATAAAGCGTTGAAAGCCGCCGCGGATGCAAAAGAAGATCTTCAGGAAGCGGAGGCAGAGGCAAGCGGTGCTGCGAATGAGTTAAAACGTCAGGAGGAACAGGTAAAAAAAGCGAAGGAATCAGAAGATCAGCAGGCTGTTAACGCGGCACAGGCGGAATATACTTCCAGACATCAGGCTTACCAGGCGGCGGCAGAGGCGGAAGAGAAGGCGCAGGAAGCCTATGAAAAAGCGGTGGAGGCACTGGAAGAAGCCGAAAAAAACAATACAAGAAACGTATCGGAAGCGGCAGATTCTTTAGAGCAGGCCCAGATGGAACATACCTACTCCAATGACAGCAGCAGTCAGACCATTGAGAACCTGCAGGAGCAGATTGACAGCTGCACGGTGACGTCCCCCATCTCAGGCGTGATAACGGCAGTAAACGTGGCCGAGGGGGACACTTACTCCGGCGAAGGCAAGGCGCTGTTCAGCGTGGCGGATCAGGAGCATTTCGTAGTTGCCGCCAATGTGGATGAGTATGATATTAACAGCATACAAAAAGATATGACGGCGGCAGTCATCGTGGAGGCCGCAGGAGAGGAAGAGCTTCCGGCAAAAGTAAGTTTTGTTTCCCCTACTGTGACAGAATCCAATATGGGAAATTCCACCTATCAGATCGAGATTGCATTGGATGATGAAAACACGGATCTTCGCATCGGCATGACAGCCAGGGCGAGCATTGTGTTAAAGGCAGTTTATGACGTGCTGACGGTGCCTTATGACTGCGTGGAAAAAGAGGACGACAGTACAGGTACAGTATACATAGACAAAGGCGGCGAGAAAACGCCGGTCACGGTGGCGCTGGGTATGGAGAGCGATTATTATGTGGAAATATCGGCGGACGGCGTGGATGAAGACACGATGGTGTATTATTCCGAGCCTATGGCAGGCCAGACATCAGAACAAGATTCACAGGGAGAAGACGCGGCTCCCGGGATGATGTTCGAGATGGGAACACCGGGAGGCGGTTCCGGCGGAGGCGGACCTTCGGGTACAGGCCGGGGCGGCCCGAGAGGATTTTAGGCTGACGGAGGTAAATATGGTTAAGGACAGGACAATCATAGATCTGAAGAAGATCACCAAACGCTTTTATATCGGCATGCCGAATGAACTGGAAATCCTCCACGGGATCGATCTGAAAGTAGAACAGGGAGAGTTTGTCTCTATCGTAGGTTCTTCCGGTTCCGGCAAGACGACCATGATGAATATCATCGGGATTCTGGACCGGCCTACCCAGGGAGAATATATTCTGGATCAGGTAGATGTAGCAAAAGCAAAAGACAGGGAACTTTCCCTGATCCGCAATCAAAAAATCGGGTTTGTGTTCCAGACCTACAATCTGATTGGCCGTACCAGTGCGCTAAAAAATGTGGAGCTTCCCATGCTCTATGGGAGGGTGCGCAAAAAAGAAAGAAGCGAGCGTGCAAAAGAACTGCTGGATATGGTAGGAATGGGGGACCGTATGTCTCATAATCCGGATGAACTGTCCGGCGGACAAAAGCAGCGTGTGGCGATCGCCCGGGCGATGGCCAACGATCCGGCGATTATCCTGGCAGATGAGCCTACCGGTGCGCTGGATTCTAAAACAGGACGCCGGATTATGGATATCTTCTGGAAATTAAATCAGGAGCAGGGAAAGACGATTGTCCTGATCACCCATTCCCAGGAACTGGCCGAAGAGACACCAAGGATCATTACTTTAAAAGACGGGCAGATCACAGGAGAAAGGAGAGGCGGCGGATGCTGATATGGGAAAATATTCTGCTGGCGTTAAGCGGCCTGCGGGCAAATAAGATGCGTTCGCTTCTGACTATGCTGGGAATTATCATTGGAATCGCTTCCGTCATTGCCATCATGACGCTGGGAGATTCCATCAGCAGCTCCGTCACAGATTCCATGTCTGCCATGGGCGCCAACAATATTACGGTAGGACTTCAGCAGAAAAGTACATCTACGACGACTACCGGAAGCGGTATGACCTTTTCCTTCGGCCCGAGAATGACCCAGATGAGTGAGGAGGATTATGTGACGGAGGAAATGCTGGAGGATTTACAGACGCGGTATCAGGAGGCCGTCAGCGGTTACTCGCTGACAGAGAACATAGGATCCGGTACGGCGCAGAAAGGAGCTTCCTATGCATATGTGAATGCGGTGGGAGTCAATAAAGAAAATCTTGAAGAGGCAGATCTTACGCTTCTCGCAGGAAGAGAACTGTCTGAGAGGGATCAGCAGGAAGCGCGCAAAGTGGCCATGGTATCGGATCTGCTTGTGAACAATATGTTTGGCGGAGACAATCTGGGCGCTGTGGGGCAGACGGTGGATGTGCTGTTTGACAGCAGGTATTACACCTATACAATCGTAGGGGTTTATGAGTATGAGCAGTCGGCCATGGGCTTTTCCACCGCTTCCGAAGAAGATACGGAGACTTCTCTGTACCTGCCTTTGCAGGCGGCAAAGAACCAGAACCATAATACCTCCGGATACAGCCAGTTTACGATACTGACTATGCCCGGAGTCAGTGCCACGGATTTCTGTACGACAGTGGAAACATATATGAACAACCGCTATTACAGTGACAACGACAGCTTTGAGATTGGCGCCATGAGTATGGAATCTGTAGTGGAAAGCATGACCGAGATGCTTTCTACCGTATCGTTAGCCATCGCTGCCATTGCAGGGATCTCCCTTCTGGTAGGCGGGATCGGGGTGATGAACATTATGCTGGTCTCCATTACGGAGCGTACAAGGGAGATCGGCACCCGGAAAGCCTTAGGGGCCACCAACGGTTCCATCCGGCTTCAGTTCATTATGGAAGCGATCGTTTTGTGCCTGATCGGAGGCGCTTTGGGGATTCTTCTTGGTATCGGTATAGCAGCCGTGGCGACAGATTTGATGGGATATGCGGTCAGTCCTTCTATAAACGGCATCGTCATATCTGTCAGTTTTTCCGTATTTATCGGAGTTTTCTTCGGATATTATCCTGCGAATAAAGCGGCGAAACTAAATCCAATCGAGGCGCTCAGATACGAATAAGCGGTTGAAAATAAAGAAGTTTTATGGTATGCTGAAAGTCGGAGGTCATGCATATGAGGTGGAAAAGGACAATATGCGCGCTTCTGGCGGCTGCCGTATGGTTCGGCAGCGTGGGAACGGCTACGGCGACCATCAGCAATATCCAGAGCCAGAAAGCGCAGAATGAAAAAGAACTGAAAAATATACAGTCCCAGATCAGCAGTCTGGAGAATCAAAGGAGTGCTCTGAATAATGAAGTGAGCGGTTTAAACGACGAACTGACCGATACGCTTCTGAATATCGAAGTACTTGAGAGCGATCTGGCGGACAAGGAAGTGCAGATAGAAGAGGCCCAGGCAGCTTACGAAGAGGCAAAAGCAACAGAAGAAAGACAGTATGAGGCCATGAAGCTTCGGATTCAGTATCTGTATGAGTCCGGCAGTACAAGCTATATGGAGCTTCTGCTTACGTCGGAAAGCATCGTTGATCTGGTCAATAAAGTAGATTACGCAGAGGAAATTCAGGAATATGACAATCGGCTGCTGGACGAATATAAAGCGGCCAAGCAGGCTGTGATCGACCTTCAGCGCCAGTTGGAGGAGGAAAAAGAAGAACTTCTGGAGATGCAGGCACAGCTGGAGGAAGAAAAGGCGAACCTGCAGGCCATGATTGAGAGAAAGCAGGGCGAGATCGCCAATTTTGACAGTCAGCTGGGCGCGGCCAGGGCAAAAGCCAGCGAATACCAGCAGAAGATCAAAGAACAAAATGCTCAGATTAAAAAACTGCAAAAAGAAGCGGCAGCCAAAGCGGCGGCGGCCAAGGCAGCGGCGGCTAAAAATAAAAGTGCCGCGTCCGGCAGCAACGGCAGTCCGGACAGTAAAAGCGGGAATGCAGGAGGAAATTCCGGCGGTGGCTCGGGAGGCAGTGCACCTGCATCCTCCGGCGGCAGCGGACTGGGTGGTTCGATCGCTTCTTACGGACTGCAGTTTGTGGGTTATCCCTACAGGTCAGGCGGGAACAGCCTGACGAACGGAACGGACTGTTCTGGTTTTGTGAATCTGGTCCACGGACATTTCGGCGTCTCGGTTCCCAGGCAGTCCGGTTCTTTAGCGGGCGGAGGAAGGGCCGTCAGCGATGGGGACAAGCAGCCGGGAGACGTGGTATGCTATTACGGGCATGTGGGTATTTACATAGGGAACGGGCAGATCGTTCATGCCAGCACTGAGAGAAGTGGTATCAAGGTCAGCAATATGTATTACAGAAGCGTAAGATGTATCCGCAGATACTGGTAAACACAGCCAAAATTCTATAAAATTTATGAAAACTCCAAAAATGAATTGACAAATAGAAAATCAATGTTTATCATGATATCCGATACTATAAACGTATCGGATATTTTATCAATCTATTTAAAGAGGAGGAAATTATGATGAAAAAGTTAGTTAGTTTAGCTATGGCAACCGCACTTGCAGTCTCTGTAGTTGCATGCGGGAACTCCGGCAGCGGGAGCACTGATACACCGGATGCGTCAAATGGCGGCGCAGCAGATGACGCGCAGGCGGCAGAGGGCGGCGACGCACAGGCGGCGGAAGGCAGCGATCAGGCAGCGGCAGACGGAGCTTCTTTTAAGATCGGCGGGATCGGACCGATGACCGGCGCAGCGTCCGCTTATGGTACGGCAGTTATGAATGCGGCCAGGATCGCGGTGGACGAGATCAATGCGGCAGGCGGTGTGAACGGCTATCAGCTTGAGTTCAATCCCCAGGATGACGAGCACGACCCCGAGAAATCTGTGAACGCATACAATACACTGAAAGACTGGGGTATGCAGCTTCTTTTAGGAACGGTTACTTCCGCTCCCTGTATCGCGGTTGAAGCAGAGGCATCCACAGACAATATGTTCCTTTTAACACCGTCAGGCTCAGCCGTTGACTGTATCTCCGGTGAAAATGCATTCCGTGTATGTTTTGCCGACCCGGATCAGGGTACTGCATCCGCACAGTATATCGGCGAGAACGGGCTGGCACAGAAAGTCGCAGTCATCTATGACAGCTCTGACGTATATTCTTCCGGTATTTATGATACTTTCGTGGCAGAAGCGGCAAATCAGCCTTTCGAGATTGTTGCTACGGCTGCTTTTACGGCAGACAGCAAGACCGACTTCTCCGTACAGCTTCAGCAGGCAAAGGATTCCGGAGCAGACCTGGTGTTCCTGCCGTTCTATTACAATGAGGCATCCCTTGTATTCACGCAGGCTGCAGGCATGAACTTTGCCCCGAAGTGGTTTGGCGTGGACGGTATGGACGGAATCTTAAGCGGTGTGGAAGGTTTTGATACTTCTCTTGCAGAGGGCGTTATGCTCCTGACTCCGTTCTCCGCTGACGCAGAGGATGATCTTACGAAGAACTTTGTGTCTAAATATAATGAACTGTACAATGATACACCGAACCAGTTTGCTGCAGACGCTTATGACGGCGTTTATATCATGAAGGCCGCGCTTGAAAAAGCAGGCTGCACGCCGGATATGGCTGCTTCCGATATTTGTGACGCGTTAAAGCCGGTGATGACAGAGATCACGGTAGACGGCCTGACCGGTTCAGGTATGACCTGGTCTGCGGACGGTGAGCCCTCCAAGAGCCCCAAAGCAGTCATGATCGAAAACGGTGTTTATGTAGGAATGTAATATCATTTACGGAACCCAATGGGGGGTTGCAAAGGGCAACCCCCCTGTTTTGAAATAATGCGAGGTGTGTTATGAGTTTTTTATCTTACTTGATCAACGGTATCAGTCTCGGTAGTGTATATGCCATAATCGCGTTGGGCTATACGATGGTTTACGGTATTGCCAAGATGCTGAATTTTGCCCATGGAGACGTCATTATGGTGGGCGGATACGCGGCTCTTACAATGATGATGAGCCTGAATGCGCATCCTCTTGTGGCAATTCTTGTGGCGATCGTGGTATGTACAGTGCTGGGAATCGCCATTGAGTCTATTGCATACCGTCCGCTTCTGGAGGCTGCCTCTCCTCTGGCAGTGCTGATTACAGCCATTGGTGTCAGCTATTTTCTGCAGAATGTAGTCCTCCTGATTTTCAGTTCCAATCCCAAAAGCTTCCAGTCTGTGATTTCCATCGGGGATTTACACCTGGCAGGCGGTGCGCTGGTCATCTCAGACGAGGCGATCGTCACCATTATAACCTGTATTATTATCATGGCAGTGCTGACCTTATTTATTAACAGGACAAAAGCCGGACAGGCCATGCAGGCTGTGTCGGAAGATAAAGGGGCTGCGCAGCTCATGGGGATCAATGTCAACGGGACCATCGCTTTGACCTTTGCCATCGGCTCAGGACTGGCGGCTGTGGCAGGCATCCTTCTTTTGTCTTCCTATCCTTCTCTGACTCCGTATACAGGCGCTATGCCGGGTATTAAAGCTTTCGTGGCAGCAGTATTCGGCGGGATCGGTTCGATTCCGGGTGCGTTTGTCGGCGGGATTCTGTTAGGGGTGATAGAAATCCTGGGCAGAGCCTATATTTCTTCTCAGCTTGCGGATGCGATTGTGTTCGCAGTTTTGATCGTTGTACTGCTTGTGAAACCCACGGGGCTTTTAGGCAAACCGGTTCAGGAGAAAGTGTAGGTGAAGCAAATGAAAAAAATGAGTAAGACAACAAAAGATAATTTGATCACATATGGGGTTGTGGCGCTCGCCTATGTTGTGGTAGAGATTCTTTTAAAAGGCGGTATGATCTCCAGCCTGCTTCAGGGACTTTTAGTACCGCTGTGTGTGTATGTGGTCCTGGCCATATCGCTGAATCTGGTAGTCGGTATCTCCGGAGAATTAAGCCTGGGACATGCGGGATTTATGTGCGTGGGGGCTTTTGCCGGTGCGTTTGTTTCCAACTATGTGAAGGACATGATCCCTGTGGGCGGTATCAGGCTTTTGCTGGCTCTTCTGGTGGGTGCTGCTGCTGCAGCCATTTTCGGGCTTTTGATCGGCATTCCGGTGCTGCGGCTTCGGGGAGACTATCTGGCTATCGTGACGCTGGCTTTCGGGGAAATCATAAAGAATGTGGTCAATGTATTCTATGTGGGTGTGGACGGCAACGGCATTCATGTTTCCGTCAAAGACAAACTCTCTCTTGGCCTGGAGGCGGACGGTCTTGTGATCATCAACGGGCCCCAGGGTATCACGGGCACGCCCAAGGACGCTTCTTTTACTGCAGGGGTTCTTTTGATTTTTCTGACCTTGTTCATCGTATTGAATCTGATCAATTCCAGAGACGGCCGCGCGATCAAATCCATCCGGGACAACCGGATCGCGGCGGAGTCGGTGGGGATCAATATTACAAAGTATAAACTGATGGCATTCTCGGTTTCCGCTTCTTTGGCAGGCGCGGCGGGGGTGCTGTATGCCCATAACCTGGCGTCTTTACAGGCTTCAAAATTTAATTTTAACACATCGATTCTGGTACTTGTATTTGTGGTGCTGGGTGGTATCGGCAATATTCGCGGATCGATCTTCGCGGCGGTTATCCTTACGCTGCTTCCGGAGCTTCTCAGGGCGCTTAACGACTATCGTATGCTGATCTATGCCATCGTCCTGATCGTGATGATGCTGGCTACTTCCAGCCCGGCAGGTCAGGCCATGAGGGAACGGATCGCTTTAAAACTGTTTTCAGGACGCAAAAAAGAGACGAAGGAGGAACAGTAAGATGGCACTTCTGGAAGTAAAAAATCTGGGAATTTCTTTTGGCGGACTGCGGGCAGTGGACGATTTCAATCTGGAGATTGAACAGGGACAGTTATATGGCCTGATCGGACCCAACGGCGCAGGAAAGACGACCATATTCAATATGCTTACGGGAGTCTATAAGCCTACCAACGGAAAAATATTTCTGGACGGGGAGGATATTACAGGAAAGACCAATATTGAGATTAACAAACACGGCATTGCCAGAACGTTTCAGAATATCCGCCTTTTCTCCGGCCTGACGGTACTGGACAACGTAAAAGTAGGACTTCACAATCAAAAGGAATATATTTATTCGGCTCTCACAGGCATCCTCAGGCTGCCCAGATACCGTCAGGCGGAAAAAGCCATGGACGCGCGGGCCATGGAGATACTGAAAGTATTTGATCTGGATCAGGAATCCGGATATCTGGCGTCTAATCTGCCCTATGGAAAACAAAGAAGGCTGGAGATTGCCCGTGCCCTTGCTACCAATCCCAAACTTCTGCTTCTGGATGAACCTGCCGCCGGTATGAATCCCAATGAGACACAGGAATTAATGGATATGATCTGTTTTGTGCGGGATGAATTTAAGATGACAATCCTGTTGATCGAACATGATATGAAGCTGGTGTCCGGCATTTGTGAGAAACTGACTGTTTTGAATTTCGGTCAGGTACTGGCATGCGGGGAAACTTCCGAAGTACTTAAGAATCCGGAAGTCATCACGGCGTATCTGGGAGAATAGGAGGGTTAAAGTATGGCAATGCTTGAAATCAGGGACCTGGAAGTCTATTATGGAGTGATCCAGGCCATTAAAGGGATATCTTTTGAGGTAGGCGAGGGGGAAGTCATCGCATTGATCGGCGCCAACGGCGCGGGCAAGACGACGACACTCCATACCATATCCGGGCTGATCGCCCCTAAGAGCGGTACGGTTACATTTGAAGGAAAAGATATTACAAAGACCCCGGCCCATAAGATCGTATCCTGCGGTATCGCCCAGGTGCCGGAAGGAAGAAGAGTATTCGCGTCTTTAAGTGTATACCAGAATCTTAAAATGGGCGCCTACACAAGAAACGATAAAGGCGAAATCGAAGAGACGCTTCAGATGGTATATGAACGGTTCCCCAGATTGAAGGAGAGGAAGAATCAGCCTGCGGGTACGCTCTCGGGCGGTGAACAGCAGATGCTGGCCATGGGCCG
>DKVI01000047.1:81567-144479 GCA_002491115.1 Lachnospiraceae bacterium UBA7182
CAGCAGATGCTGGCCATGGGCCGGGCGCTGATGTCAAAGCCCAGGATTATTCTCATGGATGAGCCTTCCATGGGTCTGTCGCCGATTTTTGTAAACGAAATCTTCGATATTATCAAAAGTGTCAGCGCCGGCGGAACTACGGTGCTTCTGGTGGAGCAGAACGCGAAGAAAGCACTTTCGATCGCTGACAGAGGCTATGTGCTGGAAACCGGAAAGATTGTCCTGTCAGGGAACGCGAAGGATCTCCTGAATGACGAGTCCGTAAAGAAAGCATACCTTGGAGAATAAAAACGGAAGCATAAAATTATATATTTAGTACTGTAAAAATACAGCCGGATGTGGTAAAATAAATGTATTATTGATAGAAAACCGGCTGGGCAGTTTCCGGTCGGCAGAGGGGAACACTATGGGTAAGAAAGTAACAAAACCAGCAGCAGGCGAACGTCCGTGGTGCGCAGTCACGGACATGGATCAGTATCTCTTCGGACAGGGAACCCATTATGAGATCTATAAGAAGCTTGGGGCCCATCTGGCAGAGAAAGACGGCGAAAAAGGCGTTTATTTTGCTGTCTGGGCGCCCAACGCGAAGAGAGTGCGCGTAGTCGGGGAGTTCAACCGCTGGGGGACAGACGGATATGAGATGGACCGTCTGGAACCGCTTGGGATTTATGAAGTGTTTATCCCGGGGCTGGAAGAAGGCTGCATGTACAAATATCTGATCGAGACAAAGACAGGGGAGTACCTTTATAAGGCGGATCCTTTTGCCTTCTATGCAGAGAAGCGGCCGGGCAACGCGTCCCGTGTGGCTGATATAGATCACTTTACCTGGCATGATGAAAAGTGGATGGAGAATCGTAAAAGCTGGGATGCCCCCAGAGCCGCCATGTCCATCTATGAAGTGCATCCTGGTTCCTGGAGACGTCATCCTCATGATGAAGAAGAAGACGGTTATTATAATTACCGGGAATTTGCCGTAGAACTGACCAAATATGTAAAAGAGATGGGCTATACCCATGTGGAGCTGATGGGGATTGCCGAGCATCCCTTTGACGGTTCCTGGGGATATCAGGTGACCGGATATTTTGCACCCACCTCCCGTCATGGCACACCGGCGGATTTTCAATATATGATGGATTATCTGCATAAGCATAATATAGGTGTGATTTTAGACTGGGTACCCGCTCATTTCCCCAGAGACGGCTATGGCCTGGCGAATTTTGACGGAACGCCTCTGTATGAGCATCCGGACAGCCGTAAAGGTGAGCATCCGGATTGGGGAACGAAGATTTTCAATTATGAAAAATCTGAAGTACGCAATTTCCTGATTGCCAACGCGCTGTACTGGATTCAGCACTATCATGTGGACGGACTGCGCGTGGATGCGGTGGCTTCCATGCTCTACCTGGATTACGGCAAGCAGGACGGCCAGTGGCTGGCCAATAAATACGGCGGGAATCAGAACCTGGAAGCAATCTGGTTTTTCAAGCACCTAAATTCCATTATTAAAGGAAGAGAAGACGGCTCCATGATTATTGCGGAGGAATCCACCGCATGGCCGGGCGTGACCAGAGATGTGGAAGAGGATGGCCTTGGCTTTACGTTTAAGTGGAACATGGGCTGGATGAACGATTTCCTGGAATATATGAAGCTGGACCCCTATTTCCGTAAAGATAATCATAATAAGATGACCTTTGCCATGAGCTACGCGTGCAGCGAGAATTATATTCTTGTACTGTCCCATGACGAGGTAGTACATTTGAAGTGTTCCATGTTAAATAAGATGCCGGGGTATCTGGACGACAAGTTTGCGAATCTGAGAGCCGGCTATGCGTTCATGTTCGGACATCCGGGCAAGAAACTTCTTTTCATGGGCAATGAGTTCGCGCAGCTGCAGGAATGGAGCGAAGCCCGCGAGCTGGACTGGTTCCTCTTAAAGGAGGACAGGCATAAGCAGATGCAGAATTTTGTCAAGGCACTGCTTCATATGTATAAAAAATATCGCTGTCTTTATGAGCAGGACGACAGTTGGGACGGCTTTGGCTGGATTAACGCGGATGACTGCTTCCGCAGTATTTTCAGTTTCGTCCGATACAGCAGGACAAAGCGGAAGAATCTGCTCTTTGTGATGAACTTTACACCTGTGGAACGGGCGGACTATCGGGTGGGCGTGCCGAAGAAGAAAAAGTACAAACTGATTTTAGACGGCGACGCTCCCGAGTTCGGCGGCAACGGCAGGGAAAAACCGGAGATTTATGAAGCGAAAAAAGGCGCGTGCGACAACCAGAAGTTCTATCTGGATTATCCGTTGTCACCTTACGGGGTCGCGGTGTTTGAGTTTTAGAATGTAAAAAGGAAGGCAGGAATGCTTGAAAGGGCTTCCTGCCTGTTTTTTAATGACTGGAGAATATGCATGAGGACCATTCTGATCATAGAAGACGATCTGAATATAGGAAATATGCTGGAAGAGACGCTCTTAAAAGAGGGCTATCGGGTGCTTCGGGCTTATTCAGGCACGGAAGCGCTGCTTTTACTGCCTTCTGACAGGCCGGATCTGGTTCTTCTGGATTTGATGCTTCCCGGGCTTGACGGGGAGAAAGTGCTGCCCGGTTTACAGGGAATTCCTGCCATCGTGATCAGCGCCAGAGCGGATGTGGATACAAAAGTCGAACTGCTGCTCCACGGGGCGGCAGACTATGTGACAAAGCCTTTTGATATAAAGGAACTGCTTGCCAGAATCGAAGTGCAGTTAAGGAATGCTTCCTCTGGCAATGCGTCCGCCATGCTGGAATTTGACGACATCAGGCTGGATACAGCCGCCCGTGCGGTGTATGTGGGCAGACAGCCGGTGAAGCTGACCCGGACCGAGTATGCCATATTAAAACTGCTGATGCAAAATCCCGGCCAGGTCATCACCAAATCGCTGATTCTGGATCGAATCAGTGTGGATACACCCGACTGTATGGAAAATTCCTTAAAAGTCCATATAAGCAATCTGCGCCGAAAGCTTCGGGCTGTCTCAGGGAAAGACTATATCGAAGCGGTCTGGGGCATCGGGTTTAAGATGAAAGAAACATAAAATCTTTATCAATTCTTAACCGCTTTCTTAACCATATCCTTAACCCTTTTCCGTTATAGTATCAGGCAGAAACAACAATAACAGGAGGTTGATAGTATAATGGAGTATGTACTGACTACAAACGCACTTGGCAAACAATACGGAAAATGCAAGGCGCTGAACAATCTGTCCATGCACATCCCCAAAGGGGCGATCTATGGTTTTGTGGGAAAAAACGGTGCCGGCAAAACGACGCTGATCCGTCTGATCTGCGGCCTGCAAAAACCCACCTGCGGCGGTTATATTCTGTATGGAACCGAAAATACGAACAAAGAAATCACAAAAGTGCAAAGACGCATGGGAGCCGTAGTGGAGACGCCCTCCGTCTATCTGGACATGACGGCGGCAGACAACTTAAAAGAACAGTATCGGATTCTGGGGCTTCCGTCCTTTCGCGGCATACCGGAACTTTTACGTCTGGTGGGACTGGAAGACACCGGCAGAAAAAAGGTAAAGAATTTCTCCCTGGGTATGCGCCAGAGGCTCGGGATTGCCGTCGCGCTGGCAGGCGACCCGGATTTTCTGGTTCTGGACGAACCAGCCAACGGTCTGGACCCCCAGGGCATTGTGGAGATGCGTGAACTGATCCTGAAACTTAACAGGGAACGGCAGATCACCGTGCTGATGTCCAGTCATATCCTGGATGAACTGTCCCGTCTGGCGACCCACTACGGATTTATCGACCAGGGGCATATGGTAAAGGAGATAGACGCCAAAGAGCTGGAAGCTGCCTGCCGAAAATGTGTCAGGGTAAAGGCGGCGGATACGGAAGCGCTTGTCCGTGTACTGGATACAATGGGACTGTCTTACAGCGTTGTGTCCGCCCGGGAGGCGGATATATTCGGGGAGTTTTCTATCAACAGGCTGGTACTTTCCCTTGCGGAAGAGGACTGTGAAGTACTTTCCCTGCACGAGAGAGACGAGAGCCTGGAAAGCTATTATCTTGGACTGGTGGGGGGTGAAAGACATGCGTAGGCTTTTATCTGCGGGTTTTGCGCGCCTGAAAAAGAACCGGGGGTTCTGGATCGGAATGGGAATCAGTTTTTTCTTTGGTATCTATATGGCTGTCTATGCTTATAAGACGAATCATACTTATGATGCCCGTATGGTGCTGGAAGACATCTTTTTTCTGGCGTCCGGAGTGATAGGGATTCTGGCGGCGGCGGTCTTAAGCTTCTTCCTCGGAACAGAGTATAATGACGGAACCATCCGCAACAAGCTGGTCGCCGGGCATAAAAGATACAAAGTCTATCTGTCCAGCCTGATTCTCAGTATATCCGTGCTTCTTTTGCTCAATTTGTCCTGTATGGCGGCGTCATGTCTTTTCGGCATACCGCTTCTGGGATTTTTTTATAAGGCGAATCTGCATCTTATATGGACCGCGCTGGGAATCAGTTTATTTACTTATATGGCCTATGCCGCTGTCTATACGCTGTCCGGGATGCTGATTCAGAACCGTTCGGTATCGGCAATTATCTGCATCATCGGAATGACGGTGATGTACTGCCTGTCCGGCTATGTCCGGTCCGGATTAAGTGAGCCGGAATATTATGAAGACTACGACTATTATTTCGACGATGAGGAAGTAGAAGAGATCGCGCCGGAGGATAAAACACCCAATCCCTACTATCTAAGAGGGACGAAGCGGGAAGTATATGATTTTATCAATGATTTTCTGCCTACCGGACAGTCTTTGCAGGTTGCGGGATTATTTATAGAGCATGTATACCGACTGCCGGTATACTCGATGCTGATCGTACTGACCACCACAGGGGCGGGCATCTGCCTGTTCCGGAAAAAAGATATTAAATAACAGGAGGATATTTTTCTGTGGTAGTATGGCCGGGGATGCTGACGGGCGCTCTGTTTCTGACAGTCGTGCTGTTGTCTGTAAAAATCGTTCTGATGAGAAAATCCGTCCGGGAGATCAAAAAGGCGCTGGACGAAAAGCTTACATCAGATACCAATACGCTGATTGATCTGGCAGGCCGCGACCGGTGCATGTGCGATCTGGCGGAAAGCCTGAACGGGCAGCTTCGTATATTGAGAGAAAAGAGACACCGTTATGAGCAGGGGGATTTGCGGTTAAAGGAAGCCGTCACAAATATATCGCACGATCTGCGCACGCCTCTTACGGCGATCTGCGGTTATCTGTCGTTGCTGGAGCAGGAAGAAAAGTCAGAAGCCGCCTGCCGTTATTTAAAGGTAATACGGGAGCGTACGGAAGCGTTAAGTCAGCTTACGGAAGAACTGCTCGCCTATTCTGTGGCGGTGTCCGACGCGGACCGGACAGACTATGAAAGATTCTCACTGAATGAGGCGCTGGAGGAAAGCATTTCCGCTTATTATGCAGCGCTAAAAGGCAGAGGGATCTCG
This sequence comes from Lachnospiraceae bacterium UBA7182, assembly GCA_002491115.1. GTDB lineage: Bacteria > Bacillota > Clostridia > Lachnospirales > Lachnospiraceae > Hominiventricola. The sequence goes on from DKVI01000047.1 coordinate 87,059, forward strand.
CCGGATATCTCTATTCCGGACGAAAAGGTCCTGCGCTGCCTGAGCCGTTCCAGTTTGTCGCGCATCTATGGAAATGTAATTCATAATGCCATAAAGTACAGCGACGGGGATTTAAAGATCATTCTGCACACAGACGGGACGGCAGAGTTTTCCAATCATGCATCAGGATTCAATGAGATAGAGGCGGCCAGACTGTTTGACCGCTTCTACACGGTGGAGACGGCAAGAAAATCCACAGGACTGGGACTTTCCATCGCGAAAGTGCTGACAGAACAAATGGGAGGAAGTATCACGGCATTTTATGCCGACGGAGTGATCTGCGTCCGTACTTATTTTCCGGAAGCCTCATGCTCCGGCGATGGTCCTGGGAATGCGGCCCATGTCCGCTGCGATATCCGTAAAGGAACTGCAATAGCTGCCGATGATTTTTCTGGTGGCGGCAAGACAATATAAATCCAACAGGGCGTCATGCATGCCCGCTACGCTGTCCCTTTTCAGGCAGCGTTCCTGATTGGAAAGAATGCGTCCGGGGAAGGCTTCCCTGAGGCGCATTTCTTCTGCCATGTCGTCGGTGGCCAGATAGAAGGTGGTATCAGGATTCTTGGCAAGCGCCTGTTCCATGGCGGATAAAAAGGCGTCTGTAGAACTTTTTCCGATGGCGGGCAGATTGTCGGTCCGGCGGATGTGTACACCGATGCAGGCGTCGCCAAAATGCGCCGTCATCTGGTCGATGCGCGCCTGAAGCTCCCGGGTGGGAATGAACAGATGATAGTCTTCTGCCGGATAGAACCACTCCCAGGTAAAGATATAGGTATTTCCGCGGAGGCTTTTTACATAGTCCGTATCCAGGCATCCGTCCGCGTTTCTGTGTGTCAGCAGTTCATCGTTGGTAAGATAATTGCGGGCGGTTTTCTGATAGAACAGCTTGCGCGGGTCTGCCACGGAACGGATACTTTTAATCTTAAATTCTGTCACCGGACGGAACAGGGACTCAAACGGGCAGTTAAGCTCCGGATTGCAAAGCCACAGGACCAGAAGCTTTTCACGGCGTTCTCTTGCCAGTTTCCAGCCGGAATTGATGACCCGCATCCGGTTGCACAGGCCGCCGGAAGGCTGTAGGATGATCATAAAACCGCCCTCATTGCTTTCCATACGTCTTTAGAGGATAAACGGGTCTTTGTATGTTCGGCTTCCCGTTCGGCTTCCTTCAGTTTTACATAGATTTTGTTTTCAAAATCAGAAACGGGTTTTATCGTATTCATAGAGTTACCTCCCTGACAGTATCTTATCATCATTAAGCTGATTTTACAATTTTTATTTTCAGATTGAGCGTTAGTTTGAATCATGGTACAATAGCGGATAAGTAACAATCGGCATTTGGAAAAAGGAGGATTCGTGAAATGAGTATGAAGGATAAAATGCATACGGGCGAGCTTTATCTGCCAGGTGATGAGGAAATTTTGAAAATACAATTGAAAAAGCTGGACAGGCTTTACGACTTTAATGCCACACGTCCTACAGAGTTGGATAAACGGGAGGTATTGTTAAAGGAAATGTTTGCTGAAATCGGGGAGGGCTGTTATATTGAGCCGCCTTTTCATGCCAATTTTGGCGGCAGTCATGTACATTTCGGGAGCCATATTTATGCCAATTTTAACCTGACCATGGTAGACGACACACATATCTATGTGGGGGATTATACGATGTTCGGACCGAATGTCACGGTGGCTACCGCGGGTCATCCGATCCTCCCTGAACTGCGCAGGCAGGGGTATCAGTATAACGCGCCCATTCATATAGGAGAGAATTGCTGGATCGGCGCAGGCGTTCTTATTATGCCGGGGGTTACCATAGGAAACAATTCGGTAATCGGCGCAGGAAGTGTGGTTACAAAAGATATCCCGTCGGATGTTGTAGCCATCGGCGTTCCCTGCCGGGTGCTTCGTGAAATAAATGAGCATGATAAAGTGTATTATTTCAGGGACAGGAAAATTCATTTAGATTAACTTCCGGTGTTGGAGAAAAAACAGGGAGGGGATGAAATTTGGGAACCTATGTAATGTCAGACCTGCACGGCTGTTATGACAAATACATGAAAATGCTGGAAAAAATTAAATTTTCGGAAGATGATATGCTGTATATATTAGGGGATATCCTCGACAGGGGACCACATCCGGTGAAAATCGTACAGGATTTGATGAAGCGCTCCAATGTGATCTGCCTGGCGGGAAATCACGAATATATGGCGCTTAAATGCCTTAAATTCCTTTTGATGGAGGTTACCTGTGAAAATCTGGACAGACTGAACGACCAGATGCTTGGCAGGTTGATCAACTGGCAGCAGAACGGCTCAGCCAGCACTGTGGACGAATTTTATAAACTGGACAGGGCTGAGAGGACAGAAGTGGTACAGTTTATCTCGGAATTTGAGCTCTGTGAAGAAATTTCCGTAAACGGCAAAACGTACATACTGGTACACGCCGGACTTGGGAATTTTCGTCCGGATAAAGAATTATGGGAATATGGAATTGATGACCTTGTGTGGGAAAGGCCGGATTATGAGACACCTTACTATTCTGACAAATATGTCATCACCGGCCATACGCCGACGATGGCAATCCGCGCCAATGCCAGTCCAGGATATATTTATAAGGCCAATCATCATATTGCCATAGACTGCGGAGCGGGATTCGGCGGGAAACTGGGATGCATATGTCTTGAGACTATGGAGGAATTTTATATAGAATGATTTTTGGTGCTGAATTTTAAAATCTATTCCCGGAATATATTGTCTGTCTTCCAGAACTAATATTTGAATCGTAATCTTGTAAAGAGTCATTTGATCGTGGGGGATCGGATGGCTCTTTTTCTGGTTGAATACAGGGAAAAATAGTGGTATTCTGAGAAATATAAATTGAAGATTCTGATATATGAGAGGAATCACACGAAAGGGGAACAATTATGAGTCAAAGAACAAAGGGAAAATGCAAATATTGCGGGAAAGAGTATACGGCAGGTTATATGAGCAGGCATTTGTCTTCCTGTAAGGAGCGCCAGAAACGGCTTGATGCAATGACGGGAAAAAGACAATGCGGATATTTTCTGCTGCATATCACGGCAAAATATGACAGAGATTACTGGCTGTTTGTTGAAATGCGGGATACTGCGACATTAAAGGATCTGGATGATTTTCTGAGAGATATATGGCTGGAGTGCTGCGGGCATCTGAGTGCGTTTGATATAGGCAAAGACCGTTATGAAGTGATGCCATCAGACGATTTTTTCTGGGGCGCGCCGGCTAAAAATATGAATCACAGTTTAAAATCCGTACTGGAACAGGGGATGACGATTGGCTATGAATATGATTTCGGCTCTACTACGGAACTTTTGATTACAGCGGTGAATCACAGGACGGGCTGTATGCAAAAAGATAAGATCACGATTCTGTCCAGAAATAACCCAATAGAGTATGTGTGTTCCGAATGCGGAAAAAAGCCGGCCCGGGTAATCTGTACGGAATGTTATTGGGACGGAGAAGGATTTCTGTGTGAAGACTGTGCAAAAACACATGAATGCGGAGAAGAGATGCAGTTGGATATTTGCAACTCTCCGAGAATGGGCGTCTGCGCATATGACGGAAGCGACCTGTATCCGGATCAGTTTGTGCCGGATACGGAGAAGCAGAACGCATAGTTTACTATATTTTGATTGAATTTTTTCACCAGTATGGTAAAGTATAACAGATAAGGAGATTCCCTCGATGAAAGTCTTACAGATCAGTACCGTATGCGCCGGCGGCAGCGTGGGGCGTATTATGGTGGATATTTACCATACACTGGAACAAAACGGTGACCAGGTCATAATCGCCTACGGGCGTCAGGGCGCGCCGAAAGGCGTGGAGGCGTACCGGTTCGGAAGCGGTCTGGATATGATGACCCATGTAATAGCCACCTTTTTTAAAGGAGAACACGGCTTTTCTTCCGCCGCACAGACGAAAAAACTGATCCGACGGATCGAAGCGTGGAACCCGGATGTGATCCATCTGCATAATATCCACGGCTTTGTACTTCAGACGGAACTTTTATTTGACTATTTAAAACAGGCAAATAAGCCGGTGGTCTGGACACTCCATGACTGCTGGCCTTATACCGGCCACTGTGCCTTTTACGATTACACCGGCTGCATGGGATGGAAGACGGGCTGCCTTAACTGCACCCAGTATCGTAAGACGTATCCTTATGCCCTTTTTAAAAATAATACGGCACAAAACTATATAAGAAAAAAAGCCGCTTTCACAGGCGTATCGAATCTGACAATCGTAACTCCTTCCCACTGGCTTTCAGACCAGGTGAAACAGTCGTTCTTAAAAGACTATCCTGTCCGGGTTATCCCAAACGGAGTTGATCAGTCCCGGTTTTATCCGGTAGAAAGCCGTCTGCGTGCGTCGTTAAAGCTGGAACATAAATTTGTGATACTGGGAGTCGCCAATATATGGGAGCGCCGCAAAGGATTTTTTTATTTCCTGGAACTCTCTAAAAAGCTTTCGCAGGATTTTCATATCATACTGATCGGACTGAATAAAAAACAGCGGAAAAATCTTCCTGCCAATATCACGGGGCTTGCCCGTACTGCCAGTGTGGAAGAACTGGCTGCCTATTACTCCATGGCGGATGTGTTCGTCAACGCAACACTGGAAGACAATTTTCCCACCACGAATGTGGAAGCGCTGTCCTGCGGGACGCCGGTCATTACCTTTGATACCGGCGGAAGCCCCGAGAGCCTGGACGAAAGCTGCGGCCGTATCATCCCCAGGGGGGATACGCAGGCACTTCTTAGGGCGGTTTGCGAGGAAAGAAAAGATCCGAAACATCAGGACGCCTGTCTTAAAAAGGCGCGGCAATATGACAAACACGGCCGTTTTAAAGCATATGTGGAACTCTATCATACGCTGGTCGATGGAGAAAGCAGATGAGAACATTACCGAAAGTGTCGGTTATCACGACGACTTACAACGATGCGGACAATTTAGAGACGATTATGGAGCAGGTGGCCAGGCAGGACTATAAGAATCTGGAATATATCATCGTAGACGGAGGCTCCACGGACAGGACGCCGGAACTGATCCGCCGGATGGAAGAAAGGATGCCGGGCAGGGTATCCTGGATCTCGGAGCCGGATCATGGGATCTATGATGCTTTGAATAAGGGCATCCGGATGGCAACCGGAGATATCATCGGCTGCTGCTTTGACACTTACGCGGATAGGACGGTGATCAGCCGGATGGTCGATATCATGGAACTGGAGGGAACCGACGGCGTCCATGGGGATCTTTGTTATATGAACGGGGAAAAAGTCGTCCGCAAATGGCATCAGGGCCAGGGGACGATCCGGACCGGCTGGCTGCCCGGCCATCCTACCATGTACCTTCGCAGAGAGGTATACGAAACCTACGGGCTGTACAAAACCGATTATCATATATCCGCCGATTACGAGTTTATGGTACGGATTTTATATCGTAAGCAGGTAACACTTTCCTATATTCCGGAAATACTGATCTATATGTCTTACGGCGGGACAAGTAACCAGAACCTGGGCGCGTATGTGGAATCCCTCAGGGAAGGCCATCGGGCTTTGAAAGAAAACGGCGTGCCGTTTGCCTGGTTTACGGATGTGTGCCGTACCCTGCGCGTGCTGCTGCAATTTGTGAAAAAGTAGCATATTTTCCCAAAGTATGATATACTGCGCGTGTGCAGGCAACTCCTGCGTGTCTTTGCAGGGGGAGATTGGGAGAATTTTATGAAAAAATTAGTCATTATCCCTGCCTATAATGAGTGCGGAAGCATCTTACAGGCAGTGGACGATATCCGGCGCAATGCGCCCGGGTTTGATTATATCGTAATCAACGACTGTTCCACCGACAGCACGCTGGACGTCTGTAAGAAGAACCGTTTACAATATGTCAACCTGCCCGTGAATCTGGGGATCGGCGGCGCCGTGCAGACCGGCTACATCTATGCGTTCCGGAACGGGTACAGTCTGGCGGTGCAGTTCGACGGGGACGGCCAGCATGACGCGTCTTATCTGGAAGAGATGGCGCTTAAGATGGAGCAGACCGGCAGTGATATGGTCATCGGTTCCCGTTTTATCGAGAAGGAGGGATTTCAGTCCTCGGGGCTTCGCCGGGTGGGAATCCGGTATTTTTCTCTGTTAATCCGGCTTCTGACCGGCAGTCAGGTGACGGATCCCACATCCGGTATGCGGATGGTGAACCGGGACGTGATGCGCATCTACGCGGATAATTACCCCAAGGATTATCCGGAGCCGGAGAGCGTGGTCGCTGTTTTGCGTATGGGAAAAAAAGTGACGGAGATTCCGGTGGTTATGAAGGAAAGAAAAGAAGGCAGGTCGTCCATCGGCGGCGCGAAATCTGTTTATTACATGATTAAGGTGACGCTGGCAATCCTGATGGAACGGCTGAGAGGCTAGGAGGATAGATTTTATGATGACAGTGAAACTTCAGATCGTCATAGGAGTGGCGATTCTGATGGTCTTTGGGACTCTGGTCAATATGATACGAAGAAGGAGCCTGGAATTAAAATACGCCCTGTCCTGGATGCTGGTTTTATTTGCTCTGCTTATCTTTGACTGCGCGCCCAGGCTTTTGATTGTCGTATCGGATTTTCTGGGTATTTACGCGCCGGTCAATATGATCTTTTTCCTGGGATTTTGTTTTTCTTTGCTCATAATATTTTCTCTGACGGTTGCTCTGTCGAGGACGTCAGGCAGTGTAAGGACGCTGGCCCAGACAGCGGCGCTGCATGAAAAGCGGCTGAAAGAACTGGAAGAAGAACTGGAAAAGGAAAGACAGAAAAAGGAATGATAAAGATGGAAAGAGAAAAGAATCAGATATTGTATTTGGTCATTCCCTGTTACAATGAACAGGAGGTGCTTCCCGAGACGTCGAAGCGCCTGCGGGAGAAGATGGAAAGCCTGATGCAAAGGGGGATGATCTCCAGGGAAAGCCGGATCATGTTTGTAAATGACGGCTCCAAAGACCGGACCTGGGAGATCATAGAAGAACTTCATGCAGAGAATCCCATCTATCAGGGAGTTAAGTTATCCAGAAACCGTGGACATCAAAACGCCCTTCTGGGCGGGCTTATGACGGCGAAAACGTATGCGGATATGGTCATCTCCCTGGATGCGGATTTGCAGGATGATATTGACGCAATCGACCGGTTTGTGGAGAAATATTATGAGGGCTGCGAGATCGTCTACGGCGTCAGAAGTGCCCGGAAAACCGATACGTTTTTTAAAAAGTTCACAGCGGAAGGGTTTTATAAAATCATCAATCTTCTGGGGGGAGAAGTGGTTTTTAACCATGCGGATTACCGGTTGATGAGCCGCCGGGCGCTGGATGAGCTGGAACGTTATAAAGAAGTGAATCTGTTTCTCAGAGGCATTGTGCCTATGATCGGCTTTCAGACAGGGATTGTGACCTATGAACGCCATGAGCGGTTCGCAGGAGAATCCAAGTATCCGTTAAAGAAGATGCTGGCGCTGGCGGTGGATGGTATTACTTCTCTGTCCATCAAGCCCATCCGGCTGATTGTCCTTTTGGGGATGCTGATCTTTTTATGCAGTATCGCCATGTTAATCTACTCGCTGTTTCGGCATTTTACAGGAAATACCAGCATCGGCTGGACTTCCTTAATCGTATCCATCTGGGCCATCGGAGGCCTGCAGCTTCTTGCCATCGGAATTATCGGGGAATACATCGGAAAGATTTATCTGGAAACAAAGGAAAGACCCAAATTTATCATTGAGAAGGTACTGAGGTAGGAACATTTCTATGGATGCATATATCAGAAAATGGATGAAAAAAGAGGGGCGTTCAGAGCTTTTGCTTGTGGCTGTCATTACGCTTCTGGCCGTATGTGTGCGTATACAGGTACGTTCTTTTGTGGCGGAGGACTGGAGCGTCTACTGGAGCGACTGGCTTTCCAGGCTGGAAGCGGGGGGATTTGCCGCGCTGGCGGATGACTTTTATGATTATGCGCCGCCGGTGATGTACATTTTATATCTGATCACGCTTCTTCCTGTCAATGCAATGACTGCTTTTAAGGGATTTTGCTGCCTGCTTGAGTTTGCCGGAGCGGGCATGATCGCGAAGATTGTGCTGCTCTGTACCAAAAGCAGGAAGAAAGCCTGTCTTTCTTATGGGATTTTCCTGTTTTTGCCTACTGTGATTTTAAACGCGGCTGTGTGGTCCCAGTGTGATATTATTTATACGCTTTTGATTTTAAGCAGCGTGTATTTTCTGCTGGTCAATAAGAAATGGACGGGTATGTGGTTTTATGGGGCTGCTTTTGCGGTCAAACTGCAGACATTATTTATTTTTCCGTTCCTGATTATTCTGTGGGTGAAAAGGAAACTGGATATCAAACATTTTGTTACGCTGCCGGTGATGTATTTTCTGGGAATCCTTCCGGCCTGGCTGGCAGGAAGGCCTTTTAGGGAGCTGCTTGGCATCTACGCGTTCCAGGGAGGCAAAGACAGATGGTCTTTGTCCATTAAGTTTCCCAATATTTATCAGATTCTGGGGAATAATTATTTTCTGGATGAATATGTATCTGCGGGTATGTTCTTGATCCTGGGGATTTTGATGATCGTCCTGTTCTATATGGCGTATCAGGAGATACCGGTGACCAGGGAGTATGTGATTTTGATGGTGGTATTTTTTGGCCTTCTGACCACATATTTTTTGCCTCATATGCATGAACGTTATCTGTATGTGACCGATGCGTTTCTGCTGATCTATGGGATGATACGGGTCAGGCGGTTTCTTTTGTTTACTGCCGCCTCTTTTCTGACGGTAGTAGGCTATGCCCAGTATCTGACGAAAAACGCGCCTTATGTACATTATGGGGTGCTGGCATTGATCCAGCTTTTGATACTGGTGCGAATCGGACTGGATCTTTACGGGCTTTTGCAGGGCAGGAAAGAAGAAAGGAGGTCTCTGTAATGGACGATAAGCTCAGGGAACTTCTTTTTAAGGAATTTCATATAAAATCATGCCGGTTTGATTTTTTGGAGGCGCTGCTTTTTATATGTATTACGGGTGTTGGATATCTGCTTCGAACTCCTTTTGAAGCGGGAATTCCTTCCTGGATCTTCCTGCTGGCGGAGTGGTATACGGCTCTGGCGGCGGCGGTGCTGATCCGGCGCGCCACAAAAAGCAGGAAGCGGGCGCTTGGGACCTATGCCATCCTGATGATCCTTCCCACGACGGTGGCGGAAGGGACGATCCTTCGGGGAAACGGGTGTGTGGGCGCGCTGCTTTTGATCTGCGCTCTTTTATTTTTGCAGCAGAAGAAGAGGTGGCTGTTTGTCCTTATTTCGGCTTTGCTCCTTTTATGGTCGGTAAAATATATCGGTATCCTGTTTGCCTGTATGGTGCTGTGGCAGAGAGAGAGATTAAAGTCGGAACATCTGCTTGTACTGCTTCTGGCAGGGGGGGCGCGCTTTATGGCGGCTTATCACGCCTGGCTGGGGGCGGGCTACACACTGGATACGTTTCACTGGTTTAATATATACGAGATTGTGGGAAAAGAGGCGGTGCAGGGGCAGTTGATTGATCCGGGCGCGCTGGTGGGCCTTTTTCTGGCGCTGGGCGGCGCGGCGCTGGCGGTATATGTATGCAGTTTGGGAAAATCCTGTGAAACGGATGCGTCGAACGAAATGTATGCCTGCCTGCATCTTCTTTTGTTCTTTGGGCTTCTGGCCGGATATCTTCTGCCTTATATGGACCAGTCGTACGGATATCTGTACGGTATCCTCGGCGTGTTGTATTTTATGCTGTCGGTAAAAGAGTTTTTTGTGCCGATGCTTTTGCAGATTGTCGTCTATGGGGGGTATCAGGAATGCTTTAACGGTGTGTCTATGATGCCGGGCGCCGTGTTTGCCGCGATTCAGTTTTTGCTGATTCTGTGGCTTGGAGTTCGATTACTACAGGAGGCAAAAATATTCGATCTATGCAGACAAAAAAGCTGATCTATTTAGACGGGCTGAAAGGGCTTGGGTGCGTCATGGTATTTTTGACGCACTTTGTATTTGCGTTTTATTATGGAATGTACCATTATGAACCGGCAAGCTGCCATCTGCCGGGAAACCTGGATATAGCGATCGGAAAATCGCCGCTGAATGTCCTGTTTAACGGAAACACGGCGGTTCGGCTGTTTCTTGTCCTGAGCGGGTATCTGCTCTGCCGGGGCTATTTTCTGACAGGGGACAGAAAACGCCTGAAAAAAAGCGCCCTGAAACGGTATCTGCGTCTGATGCCGCCGGTGCTGGCTGTCAATCTGGCAGTCTATTTTTGTATGCGGCTGGGATTGTACCAGAATGCCCGGGCGGCTGTGCTGGCCGGCTCCGAGGAGTGGTTTGCCGGGTTTAACAGCTTTGCCCCCTCTTTTACGGGTATGTTAAAAGAATCCCTGTACGGATGCTTCCTCTTTGGAACCAACGACTACAACGGAGTCCTCTGGACGCTTCAGATGCTGTTCGTGGGGGCGTACCTGGACTACGGGCTGGCGCTTCTGGTGAGCCGTTCAAAGTTTCGCTGGCTGCTCTATGGGGCGCTGACCACAGTGCTTTTAAGGACGGACTTTCTGGGCATCTATCTGGGATATGTGCTGTGTGATTTTATGCATACCAACTGGGGATGGAAAGAAAAGCTGTGCGGCTGCCGGGTGCTTAACTGGTGTTTCTTTTTTGCCGGCGTCTATTTTATGTGTTATCCTTCCGCCGGATTCGGATACGAAGGTACGCTGTGGGGCATTCTTCCTTTTATACTTGTGAATTATTATCATATACTGGGTGTGCTTCTGACCGTCTTTGGAGTCCTGAATCTGCCGCCTGTGCAGCGTTTCTTTTCCATGGGCGGATTTCGGTATCTGGGAAGAATCTCCTATGCTTTGTATCTGGTCCATTTTCCGGTTATCGCCACGTTCGGCTCCTGGTTCTTTCTGACCTTCCACGAAAAGCTGGGGTATAATCTGACAGGGATTGTGAATCTGTGTCTTATAAGTGGGATTACGGTCCTTTTATCGGAAGTTATGGTGCGGTGGGTGGAACCGCTGGGCAGGAAAGGGGAGGTTTGGATTGGAAAGATCAGGTAGGCGTCTGGGCTGGCTGGATTTTGGGAAGGCCATGGGTATCCTGGTGGTGCTGATTGTCCATGCGGGCTGCAAATGGGGCGTTGTAACCTTCTACGGCGGAATGTTTTATATGCCGATCTTTTTCGTGGCTGCCGGATACACTTACAGAGTCAGAGAAGGGGAGACTTATATTCAGTTTGTCAGAAAAAAGGCGGCGCGTCTTCTGGTGCCTTATTTTGGCGTCAGCGGGTTTTTGTGGCTGTTTTTCTGGGTGAAAGATTCTGTCCTGGGAGGCAATCCGGCGGATTTAAAGCTTCCTTCTGTCCTGGGCATTTTATATTCCCGCAATCAGATGTATACGTCCTCTTATCAGGGGGAGAATCCGGTGCTTCTTGATCTGTTAAACGCGCCTCTCTGGTTTTTAACGGCCCTGTTTCTGACCTGTATTTATTATGGCGCTGTCAGCAGGTGTAAAAAAGGATATAGGAAAGGGGCGCTTTTGGGAACCGGACTTTTGCTGTCTGTCATATGGCACTATCACACAGAGCTTCTGCTTCCCTGGAGCCTGGATGCGGTTCCGTATTTTGCCTGCTTTTTCGCGGCGGGGGAGATGCTTTGTAAGAAGGACGGTATTTCCCGTCTGAAACAAAAACCGGCTGTCGGTATTCTGATCACGGCGGCTTTTTTCCTTCTGTCTTTGGTAAACGGCAGTGTGAACCTCTCCTGCGGCGTATACGGGCGCAGCATGATCTTATATCTGGCAGTGGGAACTTCAGGATCTGTGCTGGTATTTGCAGCCGGAGCGTTTCTGGAAGAATGGTGTCCCCGGATCATACAGGTGACAGCCCGGGTCGGACAGGAAACACTGGCTATATTATGTTTTCATATGTTTTTATATATGTGGATCGGCGCTGCCGCCGGGCTTCTCTCTTTGCCGGCAGGCGTGGTACAGGCAGCGCAGATATCAGGCAGCGTGGTTTTGCTGACCGGAGTCAAAAGGCCTGGAAAACTGCCGCACCGATGACTGTTAAAGAACCGGGGTCACGGGCGCGGCAGTTTTTATCTGCTTATTCTGCTTCCAGTATGTATAAACAGGAATCAAAATCCCCGCTTGGTTTTTTGGCGGGCATGCTTTCCCCGGCGGACGCGTCGGTAGTAACAAGTCCGATATGCATCAGCTGATCTCCGTAACAGACGTCCCTCTGATTGATGCGGTACATAGCCTGTGGATCCAGTCCGCACAGCCGTATGCGGTGGAACGGTCCGTTTACTTCATTCAGGAGTCTGTACCAGCCCACAATGGCGGTCTTTTTGTCCTCGCTGACAACCATCCAGGAGGCAAAATTTGTATCAAACGGACTGAGCAGACGGTAAAAAGTACCGAACTGTAAAAGCTGCCGGTATTGTTTCATAAAGGCAACCTGTTTTTTGACTTCTTCCTGTTCTGCGTGTGTCAGGCAGTTAAGATCCAGTTCGTAGCCGAAAGTGCCGAAACATGCCACATTAGCACGGGTCTCCAGGGGCGTGACGCGCCCGATCTGGTGGTTCGGGACGATGGATACATGGGCGCCGATGCTGCTGACCGGATAGCACATGGAAGTTCCATACTGGATTTTGATCCGTTCGACGGCGTCTGAATCGTCGCTTGCCCAGCCCTGGGGCGCATAATAGAGAATACCCGGGTCAAAGCGTCCGCCGCCGGAAGCACAGGACTCGAACAATACATGCGGAAATGCCTGGTTCAGCCGGTCATAAAGCCGGTATACGCCCAGAATGTATCTGTGAAACACTTCTCCCTGGCGGTCGGCAGGCAGACTCCAGGAGAAGGCTTCGGTGATGCATCGATTCATATCCCATTTTACATAGGAGATCTTTGCCCGGGAGAGAAGCCCGGCCATCTGTTCATAGATATAGTCTACCACCTCCGGGCGACTGAAATCCAGTACAATCTGGTTGCGTCCCAGGCTTACACGGCGTCCGGGCGTATGAATCGTCCAGTCGGGATGAGCCCTGTACAGGTCGGAATCTTTATTGACCATCTCCGGTTCAAACCACAGCCCGAATTTAAGCCCCATAGCTTCTATCTTTTCTGCCAGCCCGGTGATGCCGTCGGGGAGCTTTCTGCTGTTGGAAAACCAGTCCCCCAGGCTGACGGCGTCGCTGTCGCGCTGTCCGAACCAGCCGTCATCCAGCACAAACAGTTCAATGCCGTGTTCCCTGGCTGTACGGGCAATTTGGAGCAGCTTCTCCTCATCAAAATCAAAATAAGTAGCTTCCCAGTTGTTTAGCAGGATCGGACGCGGCCGGTCTCTCCAGTAGCCCCGCGCCAGTCTTTTCTGATACAGCCTGTGGAAACTCTGACTCATGGCGTTCAGTCCCTGGTCCGAATAGACAACGACAGCTTCCGGTGTCTGGAACGCTTCCCCCGGTTCTAATTTCCAGGAGAATGCGAAAGGGTTGATTCCCATAAGCACGCGGGTGACGCCCCAGGTATCCACTTCCGCCTGCGCCAGAAAGTTTCCCGAATAGATCAGGCTGAATCCCATGGCTTCGCCGGAGAATTCCGTAGTTTCCGGGCGTTTGAGCACAATAAACGGATTATGATTGTGGGAGGAAGTGCCCCGGGTGCTTTCCACGCTCTGGATGCCCATTTCCAGCATGCGCGTGCGGATATGCCGTTCCCGGGACCATGCGCCGGAAAACTGCATCCATTCATATCGGCTGTCCGGAAGATCAAGGCACAGGCTCATGGCAGTTTCCAGCATCAGGGGGTCGGTTCCTCCATTATGAAAACGCGCAGAGCGCGCCAGTACAGGCCGGTGGCAAAACAGGGTATAGCACAGCTCGACTGTAAGGCCGGTCAGTTTATCTTCCAGGACAATGCATAGAGTTTCCGCTTCGTCGGGTGACTCGCAGTAGGTGGCAGGAAGGTCTGCAAGAGCCGGCTTGCCGGGAATAATCCGGTGGGACTGATAAGTAAGGTCCAAAATCCGACTGCCGTTTTTCTGTCGGACACAGACGGCGGGATGCCGGAAGTCGCCGGTTCCATAAGAAGGATATTCCTGTTTGATATGGTCCAGGGAAAAATCCGGCTGTCCTTCAAATACGGAAGCGCTCATGGGACGCGACACGCGTTCAAACAGATAGTCGAAATTATCGGAGTGTCTGACTGCCTTACCAAAATACAATTGCCCTAACTGATCATTGGGCATGATTTTGATCAGGTAGCTGATATACTGATTGGTCAGATGGAACGTACGGCTTTGGGCCTCAAAAAAAATACTCATGAATATTACCTTCCTGTTTTTAGTCTGATTGATATGAGGGTCGGGTGTCTGTCGTAAGGTGAGGGGCAAACAGGCGCATAAGGAGCAGCGAGTTACAAAATGCCGTCAGCGCAAAGCCGAACAGGCACCAGAGAAACGCGTACAGCGGAAGCATGTCCGCGTGAACATAAGTCATAAACATCGGAACCGTGGTTACACAGGCTATGATTAGAACATATAAAAAATTTTTCCCCGCAAAAAACATGCTGTTTCTGACAGAGGCAAAAAGGCCGCCCCTGAAACTTGCCATGACAGGGAATAAATAGAGCGCAATGACTCCGGCGGCGATTCCGGCGGCATAAATTACATATACGCAGCCATGCAGCATGCCGCTCATAAAAGAACAGATCCTGAGGTCGGCAGCCAGAAAGAGGCCGAATAAAAGTAGCAGGACCCAGGCAAGCGTGGCCGTCTTAAAATTTTCACGAAATCCACGGATAAACACACGGAAAGGATTGACCTCTTTGTATCGTACCAGTTTCAGCATTGTATAGTACAGGGCGCACAGTCCCGCGCCGGCTGTGACAATCGGGATCAGTGTTACGATAAACAGCAGATTGGCTGCAATGATCGTACCGGTCCATGTGCAGATCTGGCCGAATTTACTGTCGTTATCCAAAAAACTCAGTCGTCTCATGATGCGTCATCTCCCCTGTAATAAATAGTTCAAAAACTGTCCGACAGCGTCTATGTGCTGCGCGTCGGAAGAGATACCCAGCGCGCATCCGTCTGCGTAGAGGTTGAATTTTGTCATAAGGATGCTGTCGCTGATATCAAATCCCACAGGTATGTTCTGTATTTGTCCCTGTTCATCTGTAAAGGAAGTGGTAATCAGCCGGTCGGCGTATTGGTCCGTCAGAAGGCGGGCGCGCGGATCGCTTAAATCCATCAGCCGGCCATTTGCGCCAAAGGCAGTCAGATTGTCCGGCTCCATGACCAGGGCGTCCGCCGTCCGGCTGTCGATCAGCACAGTCACTTTCTCAAAATAATGGTTGCCCGTCACGTCTTCTTCTGCCATGTTAAAATAATTGCCGGTATCGAAGATGACGCTCTGCGTTTGAGGGTCCGTGCCGGAAAAAGAAAGAAAATCTTTATAAAACGCGCTTCCTTCTCCGATATCCGCATAGGTGCCCACAAACACCAGATACAGATAATTGTCTTTTACCGCGCTCGCAATACTTGTTCCTGTATAGACAAGAACGGCGGCCAGTGCGGCAAAGCCGCACAGCCACAGTTTATAGTACTGCCAGATATATTCCAGTTGTTTTGCAGGCGTCATTGTTTTTAACTTTTGCCGTTCCTGTTTCAACCATTCCATAAAATAGCAGCTCCTGTATTTTTACAATTTTCCTCCGGATGTGGCGATACCTTCCACAAACTGTTTCTGAAAGATCAGATACAAAACGATCATGGGGATGCAGGCCAGAAGAGCCGCTGCCATCAACTGCGGATAGTTGGTGGCAAACTGCCCCTGTAGTTTGGCCAGCGCGGCGGACAGGGAAGTGGTCGCCACATTGCTGCATGCGATCATGGGCCACATAAGCTCTTTAAAAGCGATAACCGCAGTGAATATCCCCAGGGAAACCATGCCTGAACGGGTCAGCGGCGCCATAACCAGCAAAAAGCGCTGTCCTGTGTTGGCTCCGTCGATACTGGCGGCTTCTTCCAGATCCTTTGGAAGCCCCTGAAAAGAAGTTTTAAGCAGGAAAGTACCAAAAGCAGTTACGATGCCCGGAAATACAAGAGCGAACTGTGTGTTCAGAAGATGCATTTTGGATACCATCAGGTACTGGGGCAGAAGAAAGATCTGGGAAGGAACCATCATCTGCATCAGGATCAATGTAAAAAGGAGATTTTTACATGGAAACTTCAGACGTCCGAAGGCATAGCCGGCCATGGTGGCCGTGAGGACTGCACAGAGGACCCGGAAGAAGATCATAAGCAGCGTATTTTTGTAAAGGATTAAAAAATTATAGTCTTTCCAGACCGTCAAAAAGTTATCGAATTCCCAACTGGACGGGAAGATAACAAAAGGGTCGATGGAAGTGGATTCGGAGACGGTCTTAAAGGCGGTCAGTGCCATCCAGATGAAAGGGACCAGCATGATGACGGACATAAGGATCAGGATCACATGGATCACTGCTCTGACAACGGTGTCTTTCGTGTGGGTATTATGCATCATAGGCCTCCTTTTAATTGTAGAATACAAATTTCTTTTCAAATTTCTGCAGCGCTGCCGTAAGGAAAAGGATAAAAATTAAAAGCAGAACCACCATGGTGGAGCCGTATCCTTTATTGTCATAAGTAAATACATACTGGTAGAATACATAGACAACAGACTGCACGGATTTTAACGCCACATTGGTCTTGTCGATCATCATGTAGATCAGGTCGAATACCTGCAGGGCCGCGATGATACGGGTCTGAAGGATGAAATAGATTGTTGGGCTTAAAAGCGGGATCGTGATCGTAAAGAACTGCCGGATTCCGCTGGCACCGTCAATCTGGGCCGCTTCATAGTAGTCGTGGGGAATTTCCTGCAGGCCTCCCAGGAACAGAACCATATTATAACCGATGATGGACCAGACGCCGACGACGCCGACGGAAATCCATGCGACAGACGGCGTGGAGATCCATGCGATGTCTGTATGGAAGATCTGGTTTAACAGTCCGTACCGCTGGTTATACAGCCATTTCCATACCATGGCAACTGCGGCAGGCGCGGCCACCATCGGAAGGAAAAAAATCGTACGGTAACCGGAACGAAACCGCATCTTCCGGTTCAGGAATACTGCCAGGACCAGCGCGATTGCGATGGAAAAGGGAACTTCAATCACGGCATATTTGACAGTGTTCAAAAGCGAACCCCAGAATTCGGAGCTGGTGCATACATTTACATAGTTGGTCAGGCCGATAAAGGTATTGCCTTTACCGAAATCTCCTGTTTTAAAGAAAGACTGCCAAACTGTATTGACGATTGGATAAAAGTTCAGGATCAGCAGTCCTGTGATCGTCGGCGCGACAAAGGCAAGTCCCCAGATTGCCTCGCTTTTCTGTGCTTTTGTCATTTTGGGCTTTTTCATGTTGCTCCCTCCTGCACACATGCCGCAGGTAAGCCTTATCCGCGGCATGTGTGAAAATCTGTTTTTCAGTGATTATTCCTGTGCAAGCTGCGCGTTCATGCTGTCCGCGATCTCCTGGCATACCTGTGCCATCAGAGAGGTATCGTTCCAGGCTGCGACCAGCTGCTGTTTCATATCTTCTGCCCATATGGTGGATCTGGAGTAAGGATAGATCACCAGTTTTGCGCTTCCGTTCGCTTCATCCAGGAATGGGCTTAAATCCCACAGGTCAGTGGAATTCTTCCAGGAATCGGAAGTACCCATATAAGCGCTCATGGTGACGCCTAATTCGGCCTGTCTGGTCTGTCCTTCTTTGGAGCAGAGATAGGAAATCAGGGAATATGCGGCATCCGGGTCGGCACAGTCTGCGGGCGCTGCCCAGCCAAGACCGTTATAGATGGAAACTCTTTCCCCTTCATCGCACTGCCCGTTTCCGTTCTGGTCGCAGTAAGGAATCTGTGCCACAGCCCAGTCGGAAGCTTCATCAAAGGATTTTAAAGAAGCGATTCGCCAGGAACCGGCCAACTGCATGGCGGTGACGCCGGAGGTGAAAAGGTCGGTAGCGTCAGCTTCCGCCAGTGTTGTCTGAGGCGGCATACAGTCTTTGATTACTTTGCCCCACATCTCCATGGCTTCGATCGTCTTAGGATCGTCCATACCGGATTTTTTGTGGTCGTCACTGATGACATATCCGCCGTAGCTGTAGATGATATTGTAATAACTTTCCTGGTTTAAGTCTGTGTTGATTCCGATTCCGTACTGAGAGCCGTCTTCTTTGGTAAGCTGCTTTGCGTTTTCGTACAGATCTTCCCAGGTCCAGGTATCGTCCGGATAAGATAATCCTGCGTCGTCAAACATTTTCTTATTGTAGAACAGCGCGATCGTATCATAATCTTTCGGAATTGCGTAGTGGGTTCCGTCGTCGTTGGTATACAGCTCGACGATATCCGGGAAGAAATTGTTAAGATCCATTGTCTCATCCTTCTCGATGTAATCGTTCAGCGGAAGAAGTACCTCAGCATCCATGTATTTCTGGATATAGTTGGAATGAGACCAAAATACATCCGGCATCTCTCCGCCGGATACACCTGCTTCAAGAAGGGTCCAGTAACTGTCCCAGTTGACAACTTCCACATTGACCGGAATACCGGATGTGGCGGACCATTCGTTACAGATGGTTTCGATTCCGTCCTTTTGCATGGAATCCCAGATTTTCACTTCCAGGCCGTCTGTGCTGCCGGAAGCGGCATTTTCACCACCCGAAGCGTCTGCGCTTTCGCTGTTGCTGCTGTCAGAAACATTGCTGTCGGCGGCTGTGTCTCCTCCGCCGCAGGCGGTAAGCATAGATAATGCCATGGCTGCCGTCATGGAAACGGCAATTACTTTTTTAAACTTCATATACGTCCTCTCCTTTACTTTTTACAGACCGTTGTCTGTATTTGATTGTATTATCAGTATAGTATGAGATTTATGTGTTTAATATGTTATAGTGTGCATAAGTTTTGTCTTTATGTGACTGATTTGGACGATTTTTCCTTGAAAGGGATCAAAGATTATTGTATAATCTGATCAAAAACAGTGGGTGATTTGCTGAAAAAGGAGGCGATTTGCTTGGACGCACAGTTTCATTCGGAGCGTGACGGGATCGTAATGGAGCTTTTTACCGAGGAATTTATTGGCCATTTTTACGATTCTTCAGCAGACATGACGGCGGATTTGCACAGCAATTACAAAGGTTCGTCCCCCTATCATGTAAATTACTGTGGGTATGAGAACTGTGAACCGGGATATACGTTCGGGCCGGCGCTTAGAAGTTCATATTTAATTCATATTATATTCAGGGGAAAAGGAAGTTATTATGTGGGCGACCGCACTTATCCTGTGGATGCGGGACAAATATTCTTAATTTATCCGGGTGATATGACGACTTATCGGGCGGATCTGGAAGAACCCTGGTCGTATGGATGGATTGGATTTAGCGGTTATGGTGTAGAAGCCATGCTGTCCCAATGTGGATTTTCGCATACCAGTCATGTGATCACGATTCCGAATCTTGATCTGGCTTATGCATGTATTCAAAATTTGATGAAAGCCCACCAGATTACTTATGCCAATGAGCTGCATCGCACGGCGGAACTTCTGCAGTTTTTTGCCATGATTCTTGAGAGCCGCCCGAAAGATGCATCGACCGGACATTTTTATTCCCGTTCCACTTATGCGAAAGCGGCCAGGGCTTATATCATGAGTAACTATAATAAAAAGCTGCGTATTATGGATCTGGCTGCTCACATAGGAGTTGACAGAGGCTATCTGACAAAAAGTTTTCAGGAAGAATATCAGATGTCACCCCAGGAATTTCTGATGCAGCAAAGGGTGATTCAGGCCGGGAAACTTTTAAAAGAAACAAGGAAGCCGATATCTGAGATTGCATCAGAGGTAGGATATCCGGATGCACTGGCCTTTTCCAGGATATTCAAACGGCATACAGGATTCACGCCTTCTGCATACAGGCATGCGGACAGGAGAGAGATCGATTTGGATGAAACATCTGACAAAATAATATCTCCGGCGCTTCCCCGGCCTTCCTATGCTCAGACGGCCATGGATTATCTGGGCAATAATTTTCAGAAGAAGATCAGAATCTCTGAGATTGCGGATCTTATGGGCGTGGACAGGAGTTATCTTACGAAAAATTTCCAGAGGGAGTTTCAGATGTCACCCCAGGAATTTCTGATCAAGCTGCGGATGGACCATGCCTGTTCTCTGCTGAAACACACGACGGAGCCGTTGGCTTCCATCGCCGCGCAGGTGGGGTATTCCGATCAACAGTCTTTTACCAAAAGTTTTAAAAAATATACGGGTCGAAGCCCCCTGGAATACCGTTGCCATGCGCTTTCACAGGAAGCGGAGGCTCCGCGAAAAGACTAGGATTTGTGAAGGATATAATCGACCACCGCCTCCGAGGCATGTCCGTCGTCGTAGTAGTCCATCTTTTTCATAAACACTTCCCGCTTCCTGCGGTATTTCTCATCGGAGAAATGAAGGATATTTTGGATCATTTCTTCATTGGTAAAAGCCACGGGGGTGGGAAGTTCGTCAAGTTCCAGATAATATCCCTTATCACGCTTCATCTGTTCATAATCCTCCGCATACAGAAAAGAAAGCCGTCCTAACTGGATATAATCAAATCCGCAGGAAGAATAATCCGTGATCACCGCGTCTCCTGCGGCAAGCAGTTCCTGGGCGTTATCGTAAGGGGAGGCGTTGATGACCCGGTCTGTGTACCGGATATCAAAATCAGCCGCATTTACATTGGGGTGGAGCCGCACCAGCATGGCCCATGTGCCGCCGAACCGTGTTTCAAAAGCTTCCAGACAACCTTCGAAATCCAGATGATACACATGGAGCTTCCGGTCTTCCCGCCAGGTGGGCACATAGAGAACCAGGTTTACATCTTCTGAAAGCCCGTAATAGTTTCTGACCATGCGGCGGATGGCAGGAATATTCCGAAAGTAGAGGTCGTTTTTTGGAAGCCCTTTTTCCAGGATGGGGCCGTCGTACCAGAAACAGCTCTTGAAACACTCGGTCCAGAAACGGCAGTTACTAAGAAGCAGGTCGATATTCTTCGAGTCCTTTTTCGCATAAGCGATATATTCGCGGGTCAGACCGCTTCCTGCGTCTTTTTCGATTTTTTTAAGCCCGGGTCCCGCATGCCATGTGTGTATATACACCTGGCTTTTTTTCTTTTTAAAATAATACAGCTTTCTTGTGTTGTCCACCCAGAACGCGGCGGTGGACATATGGTACACAAAGGAGAGTGTATCAGGACGGATGACGGTAAGCTCCGGCGGAAAGGAACCGTCTTTTTTCCGGCAGACCCACAGAAGCTTATAGGGGATTTTCCGGCGGATGCACTCTTCCGCGATATAGCGGGTGTTGTCCCCGAAACCGCCTCCGTTGAAATTGCTGAAAACAATCTTCTTTTGCACCGGGCAAAAAGAACAGAGCTGCCAGGCACAAAAAAGGAGTGCTTTGTGCAGGGCAGGGTATAGTCTGGAAAGGATGGGGTATATTTTTGAATGGCGCAGTCTTTCGATCATAGAATTAGGGGCTCCTGTCTTTTTTCGTAGTGTAACATATGTCTGTCGTCCGGTCAAATCCGCCAGGTCAGAAGGCGCTGGCTTTTTCGCGGTCTGTATAGTACAATGGGTGCAACCATTTTTGGAGGGAATGATCATGAAAGAAAGAAACAATTCGATTGACTGTCTGAAAGGAATTGCCATCCTTTTAGTTATGTTCGGCCATGTACAGGTGCATAACCATATGACGGACCCGTATCTGTATGACATCATAAAATCTTTACAAATGCCGCTGTTTTTTTTAATCAGCGGTTATCTGGCGGGTGCAGGTACGAAAATCCGGGATTTTAAGCACTATAGAAGCCGGGTGGGAAAGCGTGCGGTATCGTATCTGCTTCCTTTTTTTTCCTGGCTTGTCCTGCAGCATATGACTTATATCCCCCGGGCGCTTAAAACCGCGCTGTTTCAACTGGACTATGGACTGTGGTTTCTGATGGCGTTGTTTCTCTTTACCTGGATGGCCTATACGGCGCAGCTCCTTAAGGCGAAGACAGGGAAGGAGTGGGTGTTCTGGACTGCTTTGCTTACAGGATGTCTTTTGGTGCTGGCGGCTTATCTGGCGGGCGTCACATTTTTAAGCCCGTCTATTTTGATCATATATCTACCTTATTATGTGTCGGCTTATTTCTGGGGGATGTATTCGGAGGTTTTGGGGAAACGGATCTCGGTAAAGTTTCAAAGAGCAGCAGCGTATGGCGGGGGGATTGTGTTTTTCCTGATGGCGATTTTCCTGGATCTGGTGACGGTATCAAGTGTTGTGATGCTGGGAGTGCAGACGACAGCATCCTTCCTGGGATGCCTGTTCGTGATCCGGCTGGTGCTGGACTGGAAGGAGAACAGGGTAAAAACGCGGCTGGCGGCCCTGGGGCAGTATACGCTGGAAATCTATGTGCTGCATTACCAGTTTGCCACGGTGTTGAATCCGGGAGGGAAGGCGTATGACTTTTGGAGTGTGCAGGGACTGGGATACAGCGTGGCCGCGTTCGCGGTAATGAGCGCGATTACGGCGGCCGGGATATGGGTGATTGGGAGAATGTGGGGCGTGAGGGTGTTGTTGTTTGGGAAGGGGAAGCGAGGCTAAAAGCTGCTTGCAGCAATCTGATTTCTACAATATAATGATATGTAAGAGCAGTAGTAGTTTTTTGACAATCTCATGCAAAAATATTTCGGATAAGGGGAAAAAATCATGGAAAAAATGATGGTATATCACGGAAGTTTAGGGATTGTGTCCGAGCCGGAGATCAGAATTGCAAAATACCATAAAGATTTTTATTATGGTTTCTACTGTACAGTTATTCGAGAGCAGGCTGTAAGATGGGCTACAAGATTTGGTGAGGCAGGTTATGTCAGTATATACGAATATATTGAAAACCCGAATTTAAAAATACTTCGTTTTGCATCTATGACGGAAGAATGGCTGGATTTTATCGCAAGTTGCCGTGTCGGTCATCCGCATACTTATGATATTGTCGAAGGTCCTATGGCAAATGATACTATTTTTAATTATGTGCAGGGATTTGTGGACGGTAAAATATCCCGGAGCGCTTTCTGGGAACTGGCAAAATTCAAGCGTCCGACACATCAGATCAGTTTTCATACAATTGCAGCATTGCAGACCATTCATTTTGTGAGAGGGGAAAAAGTATATGAAAAAAAATAATAGCGCACTATTCTTTACATGTAGTCTGATAGAAGTTATAGGAAGAACGACAAAGAACAAAAGGAAAGATATTCTGGACAGCCTTGGGATGGAAGATGTTACAAGGATCTATAATTATGCAGATATTTTTCATTGTGAGCCTATTGAAAAAGTAGCAGATGATTTTATTCAGAAAAATCATATTTTAGACGGAAATTTTGATAATATTACAGAATGTAAATATGCCGTTCCGGATCATTGGGATATTGGAGAGGTATTTGAACGGCTGATTGAGGATATTTTTGAGGAAAAAGATGTTATAAAAGGTATTTTTGAAGTATATCATTCCTGGATTGCAGAGCATATTTTGAATTTTAATTCAGATTTGTTTTACCAATCACGGGATTACATTACTGCCTGTTACAAAGAAGGGCAGATCCTTATGTCGTAATTCGGAGAAATCGGCATAATGCATAACCAGTGGGAGAAGTAAGCATTTAAATAAATATAATGTAATCCATATAGATTTAAGTCGGCAGCCGGATAGATGCGGCAGTTATCAGGAATATATAAAGCACATTGTCTCACAGCTCACTGAGGATCTGAAGGCAGCATATCCGAAACTGAATAACAAAGAATATGACAGTGTATATCAGATGTTTTTGGATTCAGAGGACAGTTTTATTTTTGTCCTGGATGAATGGGATTCTGTTTTTTATCGTGATTTTATGAAGAAAGAGGATAAAGAGGCGTATTTTCTCTTCCTGAAAAATCTGCTGAAAGATCAGCCGTATATAGACCTGGCCTATATGACGGGAGTTCTTCCCATAGCCAAGTATTCCAGCGGTTCGGAATTAAATATGTTCGACGAATACAACTTTATGAATGATAATATTTATGACCGATATTTCGGATTCAGTGAAGAAGAAGTAAATGAGCTTTGCCAGAAGCAGGATAAAATTTGTTTTGAAGAAATTAAACAATGGTATGATGGTTATTATTTAAGTGACGGGAGAAGCCTGTTTAACCCAAGGTCTGTGAGCAGGGCCTTGTCAAGAGGGGTATGTTTGAATTACTGGACAGAAACCGGTCCTATGAACGAGATCGCAGACTGTGTGGAACACAATGTAGATGAAGTGCGGGCAGATGTGGTACATTTGGTATCGGGGATACCGGTTGAGGCAGAACTGGATGGTTACAGCGCGGCAGAATTGCAGCTTGATTCCAGAGATAAGATTTTATCAGCAATGGTGGTTTATGGTTTTCTTGCTTATTATGATGGTTATCTTATGATTCCCAACCGTGAACTGATGGAAAAATTTCAAAGAGTGCTTTCCCGTGATAGTATGGGAGAAATAAAGGAAATCGTTGATCGTTCCAGGGAAATGCTGGAGGCAACGCTCGCCTGTGAGGAAGAAAAAGTGGCGGCAATTCTGGAAAATGTGCATGACAGAGAGATTCCATTTCTGCAATATGGAGACGAAAATTCGCTTTCCTGTGTTATCACGCTCTGCTATCTGTATGCAAGAAAAGATTATCGGATTGAAAGAGAGGAAAAAAGCGGGAAAGGTTATTGCGACTATTTTTTCTTTCCGAGAAAATCAGGAAAGCCCGCGATCATTCTGGAATTAAAAGCAGGAAAAAGCTGTGAAGAGGCGCTTGAGCAAATAAAGAAAAAAGATTATTTGCAAAAAGCGAAACAGTACAAAAAAGCTCTTTTGGTTGCGATTAATTATGATAAGGAAAAACACCATACATGCAGGATAGAACGAATAATTTTTGATTGTAGTTAATTCAGGAGGTTTCTATGAATATTAAGATAACATCAGAATTTTCTCCACGTCAGGTTGCTCCTGCCATCTTGAAACAGGCGGCAAAGGAAACAAAAGTAAGCTGCGAGAGTAAGAATGCAGCAAAACTTGACACTTTTGAGAAATCTATTGACGACGTATTTGCAGACACGATGCGTTCAGAGTCCACAGGCGAACTGTATCTGGATGGTCCGCTGCCAGCTTCAGGAACACTTGAATACTTTGATCCTATAGAACATGATGGGATTGACTGGGAGCGTCTGGAAAAGGAGTTCTTTGGAAACAGGCAAATTACAATAGATAACGCAGATTCGCTTATGGGTAATGTTGATCATATGGCCTCCATGTGTGTGGCAGTGAAAAATACGCTGGAACAAAAGTTTGCCGGCCAGGAGGATGTGTTGTCAGTGAAAATGGAACGCTTAAATAGTCTTCTGGACAAGGCTAAAAGACAGATGACCAGTTCCTATAGAAATACTGTGGGGCATTTTTATGAAAGTATGGGTAATAAAGGTGCAGCATCTGCTATGAGCTCTGACTTATCTGATGCCATAGACCGAAGAATAGCCGAGATGGAAGAAACAACAAAATCCATGGAATCTTTTGAGAATGAAACATCTTATACCTATAAACAGCTTGTTATAGAGGTATGGGCGTTTAATCAGCGGGAGAATGGTAATCTGTCAAAAGCCGCTTCTGATAAAGACAGTGAACACTATAGTTTAGAAGACTTGGAAGCTGCTGGTATGGCGGCAAAAGCGGCGGCTAATATGAGTTTTGCCAATCTTCGCCAGATGAGTGATGGAGAGCTGGGGATTTCTCTTGCTTTTCGGTACATGAAAATGGATTGTCTTTTGGGACATACTGGAGTAAGTAAAGATATGTCTGACATGATTCTTAAATCATTTGGGACATTTTTAAACAAGTATACCGGCAATATTCTGTCCGGTAATGGAGCGGCTGCCAAAGCTTATGAATATACTTTGAAACAATACGATTTCACAGGAAATATGAAGGAGGCTATAACACAAAGCGGCAGAAAATATGCAGGAGATGGTTTCTTCTCCGATTTCCTTGATTTTGGCAACGATACAGCTATGTCTTTGGCAACTCGATACAATTTAGATATTGATCAGTTTATGAGTGTATTAGCCGTAAGAGGTCCTTCAGCAGTTTTGGCTTCTGTTTCAGGGACCGGCAGACGAGGATTTTCAGTGTACATATAAAGTG
Organism: Lachnospiraceae bacterium UBA7182; assembly: GCA_002491115.1. Taxonomy (GTDB): domain Bacteria; phylum Bacillota; class Clostridia; order Lachnospirales; family Lachnospiraceae; genus Hominiventricola. The sequence goes on from DKVI01000047.1 coordinate 113,482, forward strand.
AGGGATGCTTGAATAGGCATCCTTTTACTCCTTAATCTCCACATTAATCGAATACTTCTTCCTGAATTCCCTAATCGAAAGCCCCTCCTCCTGCCGGATCAGATTGCGCAGGGTGGCGGGGGAATTGAAACCGACCATCGCGGCGATCTTTTCTACAGAATAATTGGTACTGCACAGATAGTTTTTGGCGTACTCCATGCGCAGGATGCTCAAAGTGCGGCTGAACGTGGTGCCGAACAGAGATTGAAAGACTCTGTTCACATGGCGCGGCGCGATGTTCAGATATTTTGCGACACTGTTGATGGTGATGTCATTCTGGTAGTTCATATGGATGAATTTGGATGCTTCCAGTCCCAGATTCAGCGTGCCGTTCGGGTGTTTCTGGGCGGAATGGGAGTTGTTGATATGGCGAAGGGACAGGATTACAAACTGCCAGAAAAGAAAATTGGACGTAGAGACCCACCCGATTTTCTTTTCCCGTTGTTCCTCTGCAATATTATGGATAATATGTTCTGCCTCAAAGGGCTCTTTGATTAAAATATAATTTTCTTTCTGTATCTGTTTCAACTGATACAGAATTTCTTTTGCTTCCATGGAATGGAAGGCCAGATTCTTTCCGGTTTTCGGGATAATTTCAAATATCAAAACAAAATATTTCCAGTGCTTTCCCGGTGTATGCAGGACATAGTGTTTGATATCGGGCGCAACAAATATAATCTCTTTTTCAAGCATAGTCTCTGTATGGTCGTGTACATAGATTTGCAGAGAACCTTCCGTTACATAGTAGATTTCAAACATTGGGTGATAATGCATAAATTCAATGACAGAGTCGGACATCCATTCGGAATAATGGATGATAAAATCCAGATCCGGCATGGAGACGTTGGAAATATAATTTTGATACAGACTGTCAGGTTCATAATGTTTATCCATAATGCCCTCCTTGGAAAGCGGCTGTTACGACATAATATCCCATTCTTATCTATAAGAATACACTAAAATATTTCGCAAAAACAGACATAAAACAGACATGTTTTACAAAAACAGGTCCGAATGCTGCGCCGACAGTTGGGGGAAAAGCATATATAATAAATGTATATTCGCCGATAATTCGGCGGCAGTCATAAAAGAAGGAGGAAATCGTGATGGGAACTATGAAGACATTGTGCGGCGTTCGGGTAGGCAATATGAAAGATCCGAATCCTGAGACCCGGGGACTCGTAGATTTCCGGGAGCTGCCTTTTCCGGATCAGTTAGGCCCGCAGGAAGTGAAGATCAAAGTCGCGTATTGTGCGATCTGCGGCTCGGATCCTCACTGTGTGGACGGATGTTTTGGCCAGCCCAAAGGATCGACGGATCCGATTCCGCTGGGGCATGAGATATCCGGCGTTATCGTTGAGCTGGGACCGGAAGCCAACCATAAAGGCCTGAAAGTCGGAGACCGGGTAGGCGGCAACTTCCTTAAATTCTGCGGAGGATGTTATAACTGTTCCACCGGAAAGCAGCAGTTTTGCACCAATGTGACACATAATGCGCCGGGGTTTGCGCCTTATATCATCTGGCATGAAGATCAGGTGTACAAGCTTCCGGACAGTGTGAGTCTGAAAGAGGGCTGCCTGCTGGAGCCGTTATCTATCATTGTCCGTATGATGGACAAATGTAATGTGAAAGCCGGGAATACAGTGCTGGTAAATGGCGGAGGCCCCATTGGACTTCTGGCGGTTCATGTTTTATCCATGTATGGCGCGGCAAAGCTTACAATCAGCGAGCCGATTGCCGACAGAAGAGAGTTGGCGAAGGAACTTGGCGCCGAACATACCATCGATCCGGTTCACGAAGACCTGATCAAACGTGCGGATGAGATTACGGAAGGACACGGCTATGATATTGTTCTGGACTGCTCCGGCTTTGCACCGTCCTGTCCGACGCTTCCGGAGGTGGCGGCTGTGGGCGGAACTTTGATCTATGGCGCGCAGTACCCCAATGATTATGAAATGCCCTTTAATATTTCCAAATACTGTTATTTCAAAGAACTGACGATCAGCGGCGTGTATGTGGCTCCATATGCGTATCCAAGGGCGGTCAATCTGCTTCCCAAACTGAACCTGAAGTGCCTGACACAAAAGGTCTTTGAATTTGAGGACGCGGTTGAAGCATTCCAGGAGCAGCTGACCGGAAAATATCCCAAGATCCTGATTCGGTGCAACCCTGATCTGGAATAATTATGTGAATAAAACAGCGAAGGCCAGAACGCGCCGGAGCGGAACTTCAAAACAGCGAAGGCCAGGACGCGCCAGATTGATTACGGAGCGCGAAGCGGTCAGGAATCAATCTAGTACCGGCGCGTTTTGGCCGGAGCGGAACTACAATGGAGGTAACAATGGCGAATAAAGAAGAAGTATTACGCTTGGAAAATCTTGCGTATGAAATGCGAAAAAAACTGATTAACCTGTGCGGTGTATATGAAGGCTCCGTACATATCGGCGGGGACCTCTCCATGACAGATCTGTTGATCGGCCTGTTTCATCATGGATTAAATGTGGACCCGAACAATATCCAGAATCCCAACAGGGACCGTTTTATCCTGAGTAAGGGACACGGGGCCGTATGTATGTATATTGCCATGGCGATGAGAGGCTTTTTTGATTATGACGAGATCGTGAGAACTTACGGCAAACTGGACAGCGCTTACGGCATGCATCCATGTAAAGTGCAGCTGCCAGGTGTCGAGTGTTCTTCCGGTTCGCTGGGACAGGGACTGTCCATGGCAGTCGGTATGGCGATCTCCGCGAAAGTAAAAAAAGAAGGCCATCGTGTCGTGTGTATGCTGGGCGACGGCGAGACCTGTGAAGGTTCCGTATGGGAGGCGGCCATGACCGGACGTTCCTACGAACTGGGTAACCTGGTGGCAGTCGTAGACCGGAACTGTCAGATGATGTGTTCCTACACGGAGGAGATCACAGTAATGGATCCTTACGCTGACAAATGGAAAGCGTTCGGGTGGAATGTGATTGAGATCGACGGACATGACATGAACGCGATCGTGGACGCGCTGGACAGCCTTCCGCCCGCATCGTCTGCAAGACCTACGGCGATCATTGCCCATACGATCAAAGGCAAAGGCGTAAGCTTTATGGAAAAAGTAGTCGGCTGGCATGCAGGCAGTCTGAATGAGGAAGATTTTAAACAGGCGCTGGTGGAACTTGCGGCGAACTATGGAAGGGAGGAGTAAAAAATGGCAGGATCATTTAATTTTGGAGAATGGATTTCCGCCCGGAGCGTGATCGGAGATACGCTTTGCGAGATCGGAGAGAAAAATGAAAAGCTGTTCGTATGTACCCCGGATGTGGGCATGAACCTGAAAGGGTTCCGGCAGAAATTTCCGGAAAGATATATTGATGTGGGAATCGCGGAACAGAACTGCGTAGGTGTGGCGGCAGGCCTTGCGCTGGCGGGAAATATTCCGGTCATTATGGGTATGCTTCCGTTCCTCTCCATGAGGGCGTGTGAGCAGGTGCGTACGGCGGTCTGCTATCAGAATCTTCCGGTGCGTATTATCGGTACAGGCGGCGGTCTGACTTCCGGCGGCGGTTCCACACACAATGCCATGGAGGACCTTGCGATTGTCAAATCTATGGTAAATATGACCGCGCTTTCCATCTGTGACCCGAACATGATCCGGGATATCCTGAATCTGTCCATGGACTATCCGGGACCTATGTATATCCGTCTGGCACAGGGTAAGAAAGACCGTCAGTTATATGAGCCGGGTACAGTAGAATTTTCCATCGGCGGCAGCGTGACTGCAAGGGACGGAAAAGATATAACGATCATCGCCCATGGAGAGATGGTCGGAGAAGCGCTGGATGTGGCAGAAGAATTAAAGAATGAAAACATCGATGTACGTGTGATCGATATGTACACGATTAAACCTTTTGACAAAGAAGCCGTGAAAAAGGCAGTGGATGAAACCGGCAAAATCATCGTTTGGGAAGATCATCTGATGAGCGGCGGACTTGCAAGTTCCATCGCAGACTATTTTGTAGACGAGCAGATCCGTCCGGCAGCATTTAAGCGTTTCGGCATCCCGCAGGTCTATGCAGGCTTCGGAAGCGGTGAAGAGCTTCGTCAGAAATACGGATACGCGAAAGAGCATGTAATAAAAGCCATCCGCGAAATGGCATAGCGGCGCGTTATGGCCGGAGCGGGACTTCTAATAGGAGGGAATATGAATTCAACAGAACAAAGGAAAGTGGATGAATATACGAAACTGAATTTCGGGCGGAAAGTGGGGTATGCCTGCGGAGACTTCGCCTGCAACATGAGCTGGTCACTGATCGGTTCTTATCTGGTATTTTTCCTTACAGATGTGGCGCTGATCAATGCGTCCGTGGTGGGAATTGTGATCTTTATCTCTAAATTCTGGGACGCGGTCAACGATCCGGTCGTAGGTTCTCTGGCGGATAAGACGCATACCAGGTGGGGACGCTATCGTCCCTGGGTAATCTTTGCATTTGTCCCCATGCTGATTTTTAATGTGCTGACCTTTACGACGAACCTGAACTGGTCGGAAGGTTTCAGAACTTTCTGGGGACTTGGCATGTACTTTATCCTGGTTCTTCTGTATACCATGGTAAACGTGACCTATTCTGCCATGCCGGCTATGATGACCCGGGATACCGAGACCAGAAGCGCGCTTTCCAGCTATCGTATGACCGGCGCATTTCTTGCCATGACGCTTTTGTCGGCTTTGACGCTTCGTATCGTAAACGCCACAGGCGGCGGCGCGGTGGGCTATCAGAGGGCGGCTCTGATCTTCTCTTTGCTGGCGGCTCCGTTCTTTATCATCACGATCCTTTCCACTAAGGAGATCGTGCAGGTGGACGACAGCCAGGGAGAGAAAGTTTCATTTATCTCTCAGTTTAAAGTCCTGGCAGGCAACTGGCCGGTGATCCAGATCGCCATCGCTTATCTTGCATGGGGCATCATCCAGGGCGGTATGACTTTCAGGCTGTATTTCTGCACCTATAATGCAGGCGACGATCTTCTGTATGCCAATACCCAGACCCTCTGGTCGATCTGCGGTATGATCGGCGCGTTTTCAGTCAGTATGCTGGTCACAAAAGTAAAGAACAAAGGAACCCTGGGCGGCGTTGCGTTTACGCTGATTGCGGTTGCGAATATTTTATGCTTCTTTATACCGGTAACGACCGGTTTCGGACGGGGTCTGTATTATGTATTGCAGGCGCTTTGCGGACTGGGAAGCGGTATGATGCTGGGCAATGTATTCGGAATGATGCCGGATACGGCAGAGTATACGTATCACAGGTACGGTGTATACTGTGCAGGCTTTATTTCCACCATCATCAACTTTATGCTGAAAGTCGGACAGGCAATCTCCATCGCGGGTGCGGCGGCAATCCTGGACAAAGTCGGCTATGTGGCAGGCGGAGAGCAGACAGGCGCCGTACTTTTCACCATGAATTTCGGTTCTCACCTGTTCGTGGGTATCTGCTCGGTTGTGGCGGCGATCGCTCTGTTTGCTTACAAGCTGGATAAAGCTTCTTATGAAAATATTGTAAAAGAATTAAGAGACCGCGGAATGGCGAATTAACTGGGAGGATGAACAAAAATGGCAACAATGAAGCAATTATGGTGGACGGACTGGAATCAGATCGAATTAAAAGATGTGGAGATTCCGGAAGTGAAACCCAATGAAGTCAAAGTAAAAGTAGCATATGCGGCGCTGTGCGCCACTGACGTACACCAGGTTACAATGGGTGTTATGAACTCCAAACCCCCCGCGCCTCTGGGGCACGAAGCGTCCGGAACGATCGTAGAGATTGGAGAACAGGCCGCGAAGGCAGGATATAAGGTAGGCGACAAAGTCACACTGTTTCCGGTATCCCATTGCGGCGAATGCGAATGGTGTAAAAAAGGCATGGAGCAGTATTGTATCAACTCCAAGGGGACAGGCGCTTTTGCAGAATATATCGTCACGGATGTGAAAACGATCTACAAGCTTCCTGACGACGCTGATTTAAAAGAATACGCCATCGTGGAGCCGACAAACTGCTGTCTGCGCGCCATGGACCTGGCGCCGATCCGTCACGGAGCAACGGTCTGCGTAGCAGGTGTGGGCGGTATTGGTTCCATCATGTTAAATCAGATTCTTCTGTCCGGTGCCGCCCGCATTACGGTCATTGAGCCGGTGGAGGAAAAACGCAAAATGGCGCTGGAAATGGGAGCGGAATATGTCATTGATCCGTTTAATGAAGATACGGTGGCCCGCGCCATGGAGATCACGGACGGAGTCGGATTTGATTATGTATTCGAGATGTCAGGTTCACCGAAGGCGGCCGAGACTCCGCTTAAGATCCTGGCCCGCTGCGGCACAGCCGTGTATTTCGCGGTATTTCCGCCAACCTACGAGATGCCGTTAAACCTTCATGAACTGTATATGAAGGAAGGGCGCATCCAGACCGTATTTACCAATACGGCGATCATGCCCCGGGCAATCAAGATGATCAAACGGATGCAGACAGACAAGATCATTCAGAAAATCATGCCTTTAAGTGAAGCAGTGGAAAGCTTTGAAGTTTTCCATAGTTCCAAATATCCGAAGATTTTGTTAGACTGCAGTCAACCATAAATCAAAAGCCTCTGCTGCCGGTGAATGAACGGCGGCGGGGGCTTTTTAACGGGAACGGCGTTGCGGGATCAGCAGAATGGCTATATAATGAAAGAACCACATCAAAGGAGTGTTTTCTATGAAAATCAAAAACGCCTCTGTCTTTACCGCTGAAGGCTGTTTCCGACACAAAGATATTTGTACAGAAAACGAACGGTTTTCGGATATCAGCCCGGATCCGGAAGAGATTGACGCCGACGGTTGTCTGATGATTCCGGGTCTTTTTGACATTCATTTCCATGGCTGTGGCGGGTATGATTTCTGCGATGCCACAGCAGAGGCGCTGGAGCATATAGCGGCATATGAGCTGAAACATGGCGTCACTTCCATCTGTCCGGCGTCCATGACACTTTCGGAAGAAGCGCTGATCAGGATCTGCAAAAATGCTGTTTCTTACAGAAATGCCTGGCGCCCCGGCCATACTTCCAGACTTTGCGGTATCCATCTGGAAGGTCCCTTTATTTCTCTGAAGAAAAAAGGCGCGCAGAACCCGGACTGGGCGGCGAATCCGGATCCGGAGCTGTTTAAGCGGCTTTTGGACGCCTCAGAGGGACTGGTAAAACTGGTGACGATCGCGCCGGAACTGGACGGAGCCATGGAATTTATCCGGCGGTTTTCTTCCGAAGTCCGGATTTCTTTAGGACATACGGACTGCGATTATGAGACGGCTCTTGAAGCGTTTGGCGCAGGCGCAGGCCATATGACGCATCTGTTTAATGCCATGCCGCCTTTTACCCACCGAAATCCCGGACCCATAGGCGCGGGATTTGACCGGCCGTATGTGACGCCGGAACTGATCTGTGACGGTGTTCATGTGGAACCGACTGCGGTTCGAGCTGCTTTCGCTTTATTCGGCGAAGACAGAATGATTCTCATAAGCGACAGCATGCGGGCGGCAGGGATGCCGGACGGAGTATATACGCTGGGAGGACTTTCGGTGTCGGTTCATGGTTCTCGTGCGGTTCTGAAAGACGGTACACTGGCCGGTTCCGTGACGAATCTCCTGGATTGTATGCGGACTGCGGTCCGGAAGATGAAAATCCCGCTGGAGAGTGCTGTAAAAGCCGTCACCGTCAATCCTGCCGGGGCGGTTGGCGAGGACAGGGAATACGGAAGCATAGAAGTCGGAAAGTACGCGGATTTTCTGCTGCTGGATTCGGATACACTGGAACTTAAAAAGGTATTCTCCCATGGAAAAGAAGTGAGACAGTAACTTATGGAAGGATGCCGTCTTTTAGATTTTCCAGTTTTTCCGCCTCCTGGGCGCGGAGTTTCTGGCTGTAGATCTGATCAATCAGCGTTTTTGCCTCGTCATATAGCCGGTTCCATGTCTGCATGTCATTTTCTGATTCGCGGTTCAGAGACTGCATCTGATACATGACCGTATCTGCCTGGTCTGCCACGCTGTGGTCTTCCCTGTAATTTCTTACAGTATATCCGTCAGACAATACTTCATCGTCATCCCGTCCGGGCAGGTACCGGGACTGCTCTTGGCTGCCGGCGGGCAGGTGGATTTCTTCTTCGGCGGCAGGGGCGTCAAACTGTACACGGGCGCTGTCTTTGACCAGTTCGGACATCACCGTCTTCCATATGGACGCCGGGTAAGTGGCGCCGTACAGATTCTTAAGGATTCGCGGCTCGTCATAGCCGACCCATACGCTCATGGAGTAATCCGGTGTGATTCCGCAGAACCAGCCGTCTTTACATCCGTTGGTCGTTCCGGTCTTTCCGGCCGCTTCCACTTCCAGATTCCATCCCATGGAGGACGCAGTGCCGCGCAGGATGACGCCTTTGAGGATATTTACCATCCGGGAGGCCGCGCCGGGGGTGTAGATTTCTTCCGGTTCTGTTTCCGCATACAGTTCGCGGCCGTCCCGGTCTTTCAGAGAAGTAAGACAGGTGGCCGGGTGAAACAGGCCCAGATTTGCCAGTGTGGAATAGCCGTTTGCCATTTCTACCGTGGTGGTACCGTAGGTCAGCCCCCCTAAGGCGGAGGCAGGATAATGATCATCCGGAACGATCCGGGCAAATTCCATATGTTTTACATAGGAAAGTGCTTTTTCCGGGGACAGGCTGCAGAACAGCCACCAGGCGCAGCCGTTTACGGACCGTTCTACCGCCTGGTCGAGGCGCATGCGGCTGCCCGGAAAGCTGACCGCCGCAAGGCCGGCTCCTTTTGCCCGGGATACGTCGATGTTCGGAAGCAGGGAGTCTGCCGTATATCCCTGATCCAGCGCGGGGGTGTAGACAGCCAGCGGTTTAAAAGAACTGCCGGGCTGCCGATAGGACTGATAGGCGCGATTCAATGTATAGACTTTTGTATCCTGGCTTCTGCCCCCGACGATGGCGACGACTTTGTGAGACTGGTTGTCGATGACGGCGGAAGCGCTTTGCAGGGCATAGATGCCGTCGCTTCCGGTCTCATCGTCAAAGGATAAAACGCCGTCGATGGTGTCCTGAAGAAGCTTTTGCTTTTCTTCATTTAAGGAAGTGCGGATCACATAGCCTCCTGTGTATAACTTTTTGCGGCAGGTTTCGTAACAGTCGTTATAAGCCTCCAGATAATCCTGATAGTCGTCCATATGTTCAAAATCATAGCGGAACAGAAATCCGTCCAGCTCCATCAGATACCGCACGGCACAGTCCGTGGCATAAGTGGTCTCGTAATTCTGGATTTTTTCTTCGGCCCGGGGATTCAGGGCGATCTCGCTGCATCTGGCTTCCCGAAGTTCTGTATGGGTGATATATCCGCAGTCGTACATATCTTCCAGGATTTTGTCCCTTCTGGCAAGCGCGCGGTCCGCGTGCGTCAGAGGGTCATAGTAGGAGGGCGAGTTGGGGATCGCGCAGAGATAGGCGATTTCGCTCAGCGTAAGCTCGGCGGAAGATCTGCTGAAATATCTCTTTGCCGCCGCTTCGATGCCGTAGCAGCGGTTGGCAAAATAAGCATTATTTATATAAAATTCCAGTATTTCGTTTTTGCTGTATTTTTTCTCGATCTCTACAGCCGTCAGGATTTCCCGTACTTTGCGCTCTAAAGTCACCTCATTTGATAAAAATACGCTCCTCGCAAGCTGCTGGGTAATGGTACTAGCCCCGTGTTTTTCTTCGCCGCCGGTGATCAGATATCGCCAGCCCACCCGCAGGATACCGCCCAAATCATATCCTTTGTGTTCCCTGAAATGCCTGTCCTCGATGGATATAAACGCGTTTACGGCGTTTTTGGGGATGTCTTTGTACCTTAGGTAATCCGAGTTCATGTCGATGGACAGCCGACTGATCAGGTTGTTGCTGTCATCATATATATATCCGGTCAGGTTTCTGGTAAATGTATCCGCGTCAGATTCTGCCACAGCCCGGACGGCGTCATCTTTGTATTCCAGATAGAGCGGCCGGTACCACAGATACAGTCCTCCCGCCAGGATACACAGAAAAATGGTAAAAACCATACAGGTAATACCGAAAATTTTGCAAAGCTTCTTTATAACAGACAAAAAGATTCCTCCGCCAATCTTTTTTATTATTCTGTAAATATCCTATGAAAAAGATGCCGTTCTATGACTGACCTGCTTGTGGGCATTTAGAATAAAAATCTTTCTTTTTCTGTTATATTTTTCTTGCACTTTTACCGAATGTGTTGTAAAATAAAAACAGCTCTAAATATGAACAAATTGTAAACATGCACGTTTTTGTCAGAAAAGAGCGAATTATCAGAATATTCTGATAATTACCCCCCAAAAACGGGTCCGGAAACCAGTGATTTTGGCTGGTTTTTTAAGGGGTACCGTAGAAATGGGATAAGCCTGAGTAAGGGCATTGACACATTTTTTTCTTAGGTCTCTTATCGTATTTCTTTTTTGTAGAAATGGGATAAGCCTGAGTAAGGGCATTGACACAGATAGTGTTCATCATTTTTGTCATAATATCTCCTTGTAGAAATGGGATAAGCCTGAGTAAGGGCATTGACACACTATATTTTTCCATTTTTATTCCTCCATTTTATAGTAGAAATGGGATAAGCCTGAGTAAGGGCATTGACACAGTTCTATTTCCACCAACATTACAGATTCTAGGGAAAGTAGAAATGGGATAAGCCCGAGTAAGGGCATTGACACATTTCCTCGATGGCGGTGTCTTCCGTAACCGCTTCCGGTAGAAATGGGATAAGCCCGAGTAAGGGCATTGACACACAACTACTTCCTCAGTTTCCTGAGTTTCGTCAACGAGTAGAAATGGGATAAGCCCGAGTAAGGGCATTGACACAAAATCGTCAACAACTGCTTCTGTGTCATCGGCGGTAGAAATGGGAAAAGCCCGATTAAGGGCATTGACACATCTCTCCTTGCCATAGTGGCGATGGTATATTAGTGTAGAAATGAGAAAAGCCCGAGTAAGAGTATTGTTTTAATTGCATGTTAATGAAAAAACAGCGATTTCTATTTATTCTTTCTTCATTTCAGGTATTTTGCAAAAAAGCAGGTACATTACATACCTGCTTTTTTGCATACGACTGTCTCTGGTAAAGTGCAAGGCAAACGTCATATAAGACAACGGAAGTGCGAATCTCTGACTGTCCCATATATAGTCTTTACTAACGCCCCTGTTCAACATTTGTGGCAGTAAGTTGAACAGGGAAAAATGATTAAAAAGCGTCGAAAAAGTACCAGGAAAGCAGCAAAATGTAATTTTGTATGTCCGAAATTTCCCGGCTGTGGTATACTTGTAACAGGAGCGCAGACCGCTTTCTGCCGGAATACAGGGAAGCATCAGGCAGATTGATCATAAGATGAATGATCCGCCGCTGTCCCGGCAGGAATCAGAGAAAGGAAGAAAGAAAAAATGGAGCATGCAGGCAGACACTTTATCGCAGTTCTTGGTACAAATTTTTATACGGACTGTGTCTATCAGGTAAAAGAAGACGGATTTTCTTATAAGACGCCTTATGCACAGCTGGCAGTATTGAAGTATGTGATGCCGGATCCGGCAAAGAAAGACCGGATCACAATCCTGCTTACGGACCAGGCAGAGCGGCAGAACTGGCTGGATCGGGATTACAGTGAGCGGGAGATCGGGATTCTTGCCGGTCGGGGAGAGCGAATCCTGCCGGGAGAGAAAAAGACAGGATTTCAGAAAATCCTGAAAGCGGAGTATCCGCAGACGCCTATCGAGACAATCCGGATCCGGGAAGGCAGGAGCAGGGAAGAACTGGATGAAATTTTTGAAAAAATGTACGGGGCGGCGCAGCCGGGAGAAACCGTCTATTTTGATATCACCCATGGACTTCGCAGCATTCCCATGCAGGTCCTGACGGTCATTCACTATGCCAAAGCCCTGAAAGAGATTCAGGTGGGCGGTATCTACTACGGGGCCTATGAGATCGGAGAGAATCGGGAGGACGGGCTGCGGTACGTGGATCTTCTGGACATGTCCATGTGCAGCAAGATCCTGGACTGGACCAGCGCGGCAGAGTCCTTTGTCAAAGGCGGCAGCAGTAATCAGATCTGGGAATTGAAGGAATCCGGCAGGGATGTAAGTGATCCGGAACGGGCGGCGCTGAAAAGCCTCCATGATCTGACCAGCTGCCTGAATACCTGTAAAGGAAAGCGCAATGCATCTTCCGAAAAGAGCATCCAGAAGGCGTATGAAGATTTCCGAATGCATTATGACCGGTTGTGCGAAAGCCATACCGGCATATCGGAGGCGCCGCTTCTGCGGTTGTTTGAGCGGATCGAAAACGATCTGGATGTCTTCCGGCAGCGGCTTTTCTTCCGGAAAGATGACAGGAAGATCGAGCTGTCCTGTACGGCTACGGGTATGGCGGCAGTGGACTGGGCAGTCCGCAAGAATCTGCCCCAGCTTGGCTTTACGGCGCTGAAAGAGACCATTGTGACCTATATGTGTGAGCGGTATCAGGTTCCGGCAGAAGACCGGACGGTAAGGAATACCACCGTGTGGGACATTCTCCGCGATATGGCGAGGCAGTATGAGGTTCTGGAAAAGAGAGGGGAGACCCATATGGACCGGAAATGGTTCTGTGACCATAAGCTCATGACCACACCGTACCGTGCGGAGCTGTCGTGTATGATCAGGGAGATCCCGGAGGAACTGCTTGATGTAACGGTCCGGATTATGCGGTTTCGTGATGCATTGAACGATTTTGGATTTTCGGAAAACGAGAAAGAGGGCGATATCCTCACCTGGAGGGAGATTCAGGAACAGCTTCGGGATTTCCGGGAGACATTAAAACGGATTATGGAGGAACAGGGGGTGTCTTTCGAAATCAATTAAAGAATTGTGTGCAATAAAAAACAGGGATTTCTATCCATTATTCTGGTAGAACCCTGTTTTTTTGCTTTTTTGTCGAAATATGGTATACTTATAGAAATAAATCGTTTACAATATTTAAGGAAAAAACCACATTTATTTGTGATGATTTGACAATTTTTCACAAAATCAGGATCTGTAGACAAAATATACCGGTGAAAATGGCAAAACAGGAGATACAAAAGATGAAAAAAGACGGAATACTGCTTTTATTTCTGAGTGACTATAAGGAAGGAATAAAACCTGTTCGATATACGGCGGAAGGGCCGGATGGAAAGGAACAGTATTTTGACGGCATGCAGACCAATGATGCGCCGGTAAAATATCTGATCTGTAAAGCGGCTGAGAATGGAGATCTGATTCAGAAGATTTTGTATATTGTTACCGAAAAAGTAAGGAAAAACAAAGACCATAAAAAATTTGAGCAGATGGTAGAGTCTTATATACAAAGCGATGAAAAGCTCAGAGGGCTTTATCGGGATCAGGAGATCACATATCAGGAGATCGCATATACGGATTCTAAGCGTGAGACGTCTGTCAGAGCCGTTGAGGTATATCGCCAGATTGCGTCAGGAAGCGGTTTTGACCAGGGGACGAAGAAAAATGTGTACATTGACTACACAGGCGGTCTGCGGGATATCAGCTTCCTGATGACAGTTATCATCCGGTATCTGGAATACCATGATATTTTCTGTAAAGAGATTGTATACAGCAACTGGTATGATCAGAAAATTTATTCTATTTTCTGTATTTATGATATGTTCCAGCTGCTGAGCGGAGTTCATCAGTTTGTCAGTACCGGAAACGCGGAACTTCTGGAGACATGTTATCAAAAGGAGAATGATGAGGACACAAAAGAACTTTTAAGCCAGATCGTGCAGTTTTCACATGTTATGAGTCTGTGTGATGTGGAAAAAGTGGATCAGATTATGGAAAATCTGCAGAAAGGACTGGACCGGTACGAGGAGAAGAAGGAAAAGGAAAGCTTTTTTTCGGAAATTTTCAGTGATATGATTTCCCTGATCCGAAAAAAGTTAAACATACAAAAGGATCAGAAATATACCTATCCGCATCTGATCAAATGGTGTCTGGATAATCATATGGTGCAGCAGGCGCTGACGTTGTATGTGGAGAAAATGCCGCAATATTATTATGAGTCAGGCCTTCTGGAACTCCCGGAAAAGAAACGGCGGGTGAAGCCGGGGGCGACGGAGGCGAGTACGGCGTTTTATGTAGAGCTATATGACAGCATTGCGGAACCGAAAGAACTAAGGCAGTTTGCCGAAAGGTTAAGATGCGGGTATGAATCCATGATGCAGAAATACAGTTCTCTGGAAACGCTGCCCGCTGCCAGGTTCCGGCATCTGGAAATCTGTATGAAGACAGATCCGGAAAAAAGAGCAGTTCAAAGGCTTGTAAACTTTCTGAGGATCAAATACGAAGGAAATACGACTGCAATTTTTGTGCCTTATACACAGGAAAGATGGGTCAGCAGACCGAAAACGATGAACGCGTTTGTCAAAATACTTTTAAATGACACCCGATGGCAGCATTATTTTCTGTATAATAACACAGAGAAGTATGAAAAACTAAAAACCGGCACTTATGAGAAAAAAGTAAACGCGCTTGACAAACTCAGGGATTATACAGGAGATATTCCAGGGAGTAATGTCTCCAATAAGGAGCTGTACCATATGATGAAATATTATCTTCCTTTGAAAATGATACGGAATCGAATCAATCATGCCAGCGAGGAAGGAACGGAGGAAGACGAAAAAAACGCGTTGATGCGTCTTAAGGGGAATCATGGAATTTGCGTGGAAAAGGAATTTACACATGTGAAAGACCTGATGTACCATGGGCTGGAGAATATTTTTTCACAGTCAGGTGCTGTTATGGCTTATCAGAAAAACGGGATATAAAGGAGAAAAAACAGTGCAGAAAAGAGACAGCAGTCAGGAAATAATTCCGGACAGAGCGTTCACGCATGGCGGTGTTTTCCATGCGGATGACGTATTTGCGGCGGCGCTGCTTCGCTGCCTGAATCCGCGGATTCAGATCGAGCGGGGAATGAAGATCCCCAAAGACTACCCGGGCCTGGTATTTGATATCGGCGGCGGGAGATTCGACCATCACCAGGCGGACTGTCGGCGCAGGGAAAACGGGACGCCTTATGCGGCGTTTGGTCTTTTATGGGAGGCTTTCGGAGAACAGATTCTGTGCAGGGAGGACGTAAAAAAGTTTGACCGGGAATTTGTCCAAAGGCTGGATGAAAGCGACAACACAGGTGCCCCGCATGAGCTTGCCGCGATGATTCATGACTTTAACCCGACCTGGCAGGAGAGTATGGAAGAACAGGAGCGGATGTTTTCGGAGTCCGTGGCCCTGGCCGTCAAAGTCTTAAAGAGACGGTTCTGCCATATACGTGCGGAACGGGAGGCATATGAACAGGTACGGGCACGGCTTTTGGAGCAACCGGGACAGATCCTTTTTCTGGAACGCGCTCTTCCGTGGAAGGAAGCGGTAGCCGGGACGGAGGTTTTGTATGTAATCTATCCTTCTCTTCGCGGCGGCTATTCCATACAGGCGGTGCCCGTATGTGTCGGTTCCATGGAGCTTAAAAAGCCGTTTCCCTGGAACTGGAGAGGAAAGAGAAGAGAAGAGCTGGCTGCCCTTACAGGGATACCGACTTTTGGCTTTTGCCATCAGAGCGGTTTTTTATGTGCGGCAGATACAAAAGAAGACGCAGAAAAAGTGGCCGCGATGGCTGCGAAATTACAATAAGGAGGAACATGGAGATGACAAGTCAGCCAGTACTGGCCATGTATGATGTGCGGGGAATACAGAAATATATTTTCCGAACTGCAAAAGTAAAAGATGCCGTCGGCGCATCGGCAATCGTTGAAGACATTATAACGGAAGCGCTGCAGTACGCAGTGGATTCCATGACACCGTCCCCGTCTATGGAGCAGCAGTGGTGTGAAGGAAATACAGCTTTACCGTTTGAAGAGGGAAAAGCGGAGGTACAGGTACTCTTTGTGGGCGGCGGTAATGCCTATGTGATCTTCCGGGACAGGCAGCTGTGTCTGGAGATTAATAAAAGGATGTCCGCCTGTGTTATGAAGCGCACCTATTCTTTGCAGCTGGCAGCGGCTGTAGTGGACTGTACGGGGGATTATCAGCAGGATTATCAAAAGCTTCATGAACAGATGAACCGTACAAAAGCGGATATGATCGTATCAAAGCCTCTGGGCGCGCTTCCGGTTATGCAGGTGGAAGTAAAGACCGGCTATCCTCTGACGGAGGGAGAGATAAGTACAGAAACCGGTTTAAAAAAGAAGAAAAGTGAACGGATTGCTGTCGGAGACCGGGCGTCGAGAGTTTTCGATTATTATGTGACCCAAAAAGGTGTGGACAGCACGATCGCGGTAGTCCATATAGACGGCAATAACATGGGGCTTCGGATCCGTGAGCAGATCCAGGGGATCAGGGATTACAAAGAAGCGGTTCAAAAGATGCGGAAGATCTCCTGCAATATTAATGATTCTTTTAAACAGACTTTTCAGGAAATGTCTGATCATTTCAATAAAGACGCCGTAAAGGGAAAAATGTATTTTGTCAGGAAAATCCTGGTGGCGGGAGATGACATTACTTATGTATGCAACGGTCAGATCGCGCTGGCGACCATTGAATATTTCTGCAGGAAGGTGGCGGGGCTTACCATGACAGGGGATACGGACGCAAAAAGCATTGAAAAGTACGGTTTCAGCGTCTGTGCCGGGGCGGCGTTTATCAACAGCCATTTTCCGTTCCATGCAGGTTATGAGGTGGCAGAGGAATGCTGCGAGGCTGCCAAGAAGCGCGCCAAAGAGGAGCGGTATATGGATCATGGGCGTATCGGAAATTTTGTGGATTTCCATATCTGCAAAAATGTACACGCGCAGAATTTAAAGCTTATGAGGCAGAGGGAATATTGGCTGGAAGGCAGATATTCGCTTCTTACCAGGCCTTATTATATATCGACGGAACAGGAAGGCGGTTTAAAAAAGCTGAATCAGGAAGCGTTCGCTTTTGACCGGTTTAAAACTGCGGTGCGGTATTTTCAGGACGAAAAAAATATGCCCCGGTCTTTTGCCAAAGATCTGAGAAATACGTATGCCCAGGGCGAACACCAGATGCGGCTTTTAATTAATTTCCTGGAATCCAGAGGATGGAAGCTTCCGGACGGAGAAGATGAGGCGTTTCAGGAAGATCATACGGCGAAATGGTATGACGCGCTGGAGATGATGGATTACTATACAGATCCGGATGCTGCGGCGGACAAGGCCGGCAAGGAGGTTTAAGATGGAACGATATCAATTAAAGATAAAGCTGTTAAGTGATCTGTGTGTGTCTGACGGCGGCGTGTATAACAGCCTGATCGACACGGATATCTGCTATGATGCATATGGATTTCCTTATATTCCGGGCAAGCGGATCAAGGGATGTTTAAGAGAGTGCGCCCAGGAACTGAAAGACTGGGGAAAAGAGATACCGATCCGGAAGATTTTTGGAGACAAAGGTTCCGGCGCGGGCAGCCTGCGGCTTGGTAATGCTTACATAGAGCATATGAGCGACTATAAGGCGGAAGTAGAAAGGCTTTTGCCGTCGCCTGTGGTGTGCCGGCAGAATGTGGTCAGCCACTTTACTTATACAAGGACACAGACAAGACTGAACGAAGAAACCGGGATTGCCGAGGAAGGCTCCCTTCGCACTACAAGAGTAGTAAAAAAGGGTCTGGTTTTTCGGGCGGATGTGTTGCTGGAAGAAAAGTATAAGGCTGATTTGGAGCTGTGCTGTACGGTTTTGAAACATATGGGAATCAGCAGAACCAGAGGGCTTGGCGAGGTATCGGTCGCTTTAGAGCCGTATTCCGGAAAGGACAGGGAAGAAAGCTTCGTATCAGATGCGGATCAGATTTCACCGAAGGCGGATATTCTGGAATATGAATTGTATCTGGAAGATCCGGTGGTCTGTAAAAGTGTAAACGGCGGACAGGAAAACACACAGGATTATATAGGCGGAAGCAAGATTCTGGGACTGCTTTTGCAGCGCGCGGATGACAGGGAGAAAGAGGCGCTTCTTTCAGATAATTCCCTGATTTTTTCCAATGCCTATCTTTCCGTAGACAGGAAGAGGTGTGTGGAAGTGCCGGCTTCTTTGTATGCCATCAAAAATAATTCCCGGGAATATGTGGACAAGACGGCAGCTGAGGTGTACGAGCAGAAAGACACGGAACAGCTCAATCAGATCAAACATTGTTATATTTGCCGGAATGACTTCGGGGAGCTGATGCTGTGTCATGTAAGTATGGAGGAACGTTATCACCACCGCAGACCGGAGGACAAGGGAATCGGCAGAGTGGCGGAGGATGAGAGCGGCGACAGCCGTTTCTATCAGATTTCCAGCATCTCGGCCGGACAGACCTTTGGCGGATATATAAAAGGTGATCCTGACATGTTAAAGACGATAAAAAGACTTCTTGCACAGAATCCGGACTGCTATGTGGGATATGGCAGGAACACCGAATACGGTAAATGCATGATTCGCGTCGCAGGCGGCAAAGAATCTTCCCGGCCTGTTAAGAAGAAAGCGGCCCGGGTGCTGGTGAAGCTGGAATCTCCTGCGATTGTATACGGAAAAAATGCCATGTATACCACAGATTCGGAAGCGCTTCTGGAGGAAATCTGCGCGGCTTTGGAAGTTTCCAAAGAACAGATTTCCCGGACGGAAAAATATATCGGATACACGACAGCCGGCGGTTTTAATCTGACCTGGGGAAGACGAAAACCCCATGTGGAAGCTTTTGACAAAGGAACGGTACTCCGTATTTATTTTGCGGCGGAGCAGGAAATCCTGGTGCAGGACAGATATTTTATCGGAGAACGCTGTCAGGAAGGATTCGGAGAGATGACGCTTCTGGAAGAAGCGGCCGGCAGCCGGGGAACTATTTGTACAGAGACAAAAGAAGGAGAGAAAGGTGCCGTACAAATACAGGATTTCGGGATCGGAAAAGCTGTCTGTGACGACCTGTTTGACATTTATATCCGAATGACGGCTGCAGAACAGGCCAAGAAAGACCGGGCAGCGAAAAAAGAATTTGTGACCGCGGCAGAAGCCATGCCGGCGGTTGCCAATATGCTCCTGATGTGCAGTGAATGCACGGATATACAGGAGGTCTCCAAAACCGCGAAAGACCGGTTTGGAAAGGATTCCGGAACAAAAGAGAAAAAGCAGATGGTCAGTGAAGGCATTTTGAAAGCCTGCGGGCAGACCTGCGAAAAGCTGGCGGAAGAATTTTGCAAAGCTTATGGGATAGCGGATTATCAAAGCAAAGATGTTCAGATGCGATATCTGAAAGCGTATTTGAATCAGGTTAAATATTCTTTAAGAAAAGCGGGGGCAGGTAAAGATGAAAAATCCAGTTAGATATCGAAAGTATTATGCAGTGGAATTGTCACTTGCATCCCCTCTGGCAGTATCCGGCGGGGAAGATTATGAATCAGACGCAGATCTGATCCGGAACCGGGACGGTGAAGTTTTTGTTCCGGGGAGTTCTCTGGCAGGGGCGCTCAGGAATTATATCAGCCGTAAGGAGGACTGTGAAAGACTGTTCGGGTATTCGCAGGGAGAAGAAGGGCGTATGAGCGCGGTCAGCCTGTCTGATTTGTATTTTGACCGTAAAGCCGGGATTCGGGTATCTCTAAGGGATCGGGTAAAACTGACAGAGGGAAAAACCGTTGACAACAAGTTTGACCAGGAGGTGATCGAGACCGGCGCCAGAGGAATCCTTTATCTGGAATATGTGATCCGCAAAGAGCAGGAGGAAGTGGACTGCGAGGCCCTGATCGCTTCTCTCTTTCAGGGAATGCAGGATGGAGAGATCCGTTTCGGTTCCGATAAAAACAGGGGATATGGAAGAGTCCGTATTTTAAAAATTTATGAAAAGGGATTTGGCCCGGAGGATGTGGACAGATGGATCGACTTTCAGCGGAAGGACAGAGCGCTTTCAGACTATGAAGCACGTTCGTATGAAGACTGGAGGCAGGCACATAAAAGTGCGGACGCAGAAAAATATGTGCATATCCGGGTTCCGCTGAAACAAAAAGGCGGCATCAGTATCCGGCGATATTCTACGAGACCGGACAAAGCGGATTATGAACATATCACATGCAATGGGCAGCCGGTCATTCCGGGCAGCAGCTGGAACGGTGCAATCCGTGCGGACGCGAAGAGCATTCTGTCAGAAGCGGGGGTAAAAAAGCCGGAGAAAGTGATCGGCGCGTGGTTCGGTAATCTTGACGGCGAGGACAGCTGCCAGTCAGTTGTCGTGGTCGGTGAAAGCATAGTAAGAGATACGGTATCGCTGCCTATGACCAGGAATAAGATCAATCGTTTTGACGCTTCCACAGTGGATGGAGCGCTGTATTCGGAAATTTCCTGTATGAACGGAAAGACAGAGCTGGAACTGATGGTGCGAAAAGATGCATATGGAGAATACAAGGCGGTTATGGGGCTTCTTTATCTGGTGATCCGGGATATTCAGAAAGGTTACGTGGCAGTGGGAGGCCAGGCGGCGATTGGAAGAGGTATTTTTGCCGCTGATGAAAGCAGAACTGTATCCTGCAGTGAACCGCTTACGGAACAGGAATGTCTGGCAGCTCTGTACGCCAGTGTGAAGGGAGGCCGGGAAGAATGACATTACGGGATCTGAAAAAGCTTGAAAGTGCTCCGGCGCAGGGACAGATGCTGGTATATACAAGGCAGGAAGTGATCTTTAAAAAGTATGAAGGAAGAGAAGAACTTTCAGAAGTGCTTGGAGACAAAGAACTGTTGGAGCTGCATCTTTTTGATGAACAGAAGGAATATCGAAGCGTCGCGTCCAGGAGCCGCCGTTTTCCGTCCGGTGTGATTGAGACCGTGGCAGATTTTCCGGAAGAAGATAAATGGACAGTATTTAAAGAGAGCGTACTTTTGGAAGACAGCCAGGAACAGATCACGGTGCTGAACCATATTGCGTACAATGAAGAAAACGGGATGGCATATGTGGACGATTATCGTCTGAAAATGCGGGGGAGGTCATGATGGGAAAATATAAGTTCGTAAATCCATATAATTTTATTCCGCTGGGCAGTGAGAAGGCGGAACAGAGCCGGACGAAGGGCGATTATACAGGAGTCATTGAATACTCGGTTTTGACAAAGACGCCTTTATTTATCCCCAATACCAGCACGGATCAGGCATTTCCGTCAGGTGTTTCGGATCATAAGTCTTATGACTTTTTTTCTTATGAAGATCTGACCGGTACAAATGCGGACCGCCCCTGTCCCAGACCGGTGATCCCGGGCAGCGAGATGCGCGGGATGTTCCGCAGCCTGTATGAAATAATGACGGACTCCTGCATGTCGGCGCTGGATGACGACGTGATTCTCAGCAAGCGGACGGCAGAGGTATATAAAGCCGGGCTGCTTCAAAGGACAGGCAGTGGAAAATCAGCCGCTTATCAGCTGATCGGGGCGGAGGACTGTATCTGGAGGACGAAGGGAAAGAACAGCACTGTCGATGAAGAAAACTGGGACGCGTTAAAATATTATAACAGAGAGTGCTATATTCAGGAAAAATTTCCGGAAGGATGCAGAGTGTCCTTTGAACTTATGGGCAACCGGGGAAGAGGAAAACCGGTGGCGCTTCGGGTGAAAAAGATGAGCGCTCAGGAAAATGTCCGTGTGAGAGGCAGAATGACAGGATATGTCATAAAGGGGGAAAAAGGGCCGGAGCAAAAACCGGGAAGGAATCGTGCACCGTCTCAAAAACACTGCTGTCATATTTTTATGCCTAAAAAAGGAAAGGCGATTCGAAGCAGCCTGAAACAGGAGATGGAAAATCTGGACAACATTCTGAAAATGTATCAGAAGAACAAAGCGGACGGGAACAACGGATATGTGGAATATGAAAGAGAACTAAGGCGTTTTAAGAACGGAGAAGGAGAAGAATTTTTTCCGGTATATTACAGTGAGGAAGGCGGGTTCCTCTGGCTGTCTCCGGCCAGTATTACCAGGGAGGCATACAGCAACAGACTAAAGGATCTGGCGGGTTCCTACCGAAGTTGCAGTCAGAAGGAAAAGCTCTGTCCGGCCTGTGCTTTATTCGGAACACTGGGAAAAGAGTTCGCTGTTTCATCGAAACTTCGGTTTGCCGACCTGGAGTGCGAAGAGCAGGATACTTATCAGGGATATTACGAACCGGTGACAACACTGTATCCGCTTTCTTCTCCGAAGCTGAACAATATGGAGTTTTATGTGAAGCGTCCAAAGGGTGCCGTTTTCTGGACCTATGATTATTATCTGGACGCGAAAGGAAAACTTCACGCGAACCGCCCGGAGATCAACGGCAGAAAATTCTACTGGCATCAGATGGATATGAATCTCCCATCCGGTGTGGAAAAGACGAATCAGAATATGACTGTCCGCCCGTTGAAAAAAGGTGTATCTTTCCACGGGAAACTATATTTCCGTCAGATATCAGAAAAAGAATTAAAGCAGCTGATCTGGCTTTTGAACGGTGGAGACGGCGCTGAGCTTTCTGAAAAACAGTACGGTTACCGGCTGGGCGCGGCGAAACCTTTCGGACTGGGCAGTATCGCCGTATGTGTGGAAAACGTAAAGCTTCGGAAGGTGCAGACCGAAAACGGCAGGATTGATATCTGTGAGACGGAGTATAAAGAAGAGACTCCGGACAGTGTTTTTGAAAAGGAAAAAGTTGTGCAGTTTAAAAAGTGCATGAATTTCCGGGCCGTGGAAGGAGAGACGGTGGCATATCCGTTTTCCGGAGAACAGAACTCCTGTACAGAAGGCTTTCAATGGTTTGTGGATAATCATATCTGTGTAGACCCACGACGGGAAAAACGTACGGGTATGGCTCAGAAACGAACCCAGATGTGCTATCAGGAATATATGGTGGCCATGGAACCAGGACTTAAAAAGGTAGAAGGCCTTCCGCCTGTGAATACGGGTGGGGGACAGTACGGCAGAGGCGGAAACCGGGGAAATAATCAAAACGGAAGATATAATGGAAGAAACGGCGGATATGCCGGCCGGGGCCGAAGATAAAATATGCAGGAGGAATTATAATGAGCAGACATTTTATCACCGTATTAGGAACCAGCCTGTATACTGACTGCATTTATGAAGTGGAAGGAACAGGCTTCGGATATCGGACTCCGTTTGTCCAGATGGCAGTTTTAAAATATATCATGCCGGTATATGCACAAGGCGACAGGATCACGGTACTCCTGACGGAAAAATCAGAGGAAAAAAACTGGTATACAAGAGAATATACAGAGACCGAGCGTAAACAACTGGCGGCAAGAAAGATGGAACCGGCTCCGGGAGAGCAGAAGACCGGTCTGAAAGATATGATGGAGAAAGAGTATCCGGATATACAGATAGAAAATGTGCGGATTAAAGAAGGACGGAATAAAGCAGAGATAGATGAAATCTTTGAATCCATATACGGGGTGATCGATCCGGAGGAAACCATATATTTTGATTTTACCCATGGTCTCAGGAACCTTCCCATGCAGGCTTTAACCGTGATCCATTATGCCAAGGCACTGAAAAAGATCCAGGTGGGAGGGATGTATTATGGCGCGTTTGAGCTGGGAGAGAAAAAAGAGGACGGATGGCTGCATGTCAATCTTCTGGATATGTCAGCCTGCAATACGATTCTCGACTGGACAAGCGCGGCGGAGTCTTTTATCAAGGGCGGAAGCAGCAATCAGATCAAGGAACTGTATAAAGAAACTGTCAAACCCAGAAAAGAGCAGCAGAACACGACCAAGATGATGAATCATCTCTGCGACCTGACAAATTGTCTGAATACCGGCCGGGGAAAGAAAGGCGCAACTGATACAAATGAAAAGAAAAGTATACAGATTGCGTATAATAAATTTGATGATTTTTATAATAAGATGCGCGAGGACGAACGGCCGATTTCCGAGGCACCCCTGATTCGTCTGCTGGATCATATCCGTGAAGATGTAAAGCCGTTTGCCGGAAAATGTTATATCGTAAAAGACGGCAAAAACATTGAGCTGGAAAATACGGCAACAGGTATGGCGGCAGTGCAGTGGGCTATTTCTAAAGAATTGACGCAACAGGGCTTTACGGCACTGGAGGAAACGATCAAGACATATCTTTGCGAAGTACATAACATGTCGGTGGAAAGTGAATATATCAGGGACGGCATTGTCGGGCGGACGGTAAAATTTATGGCAAGACAATACAGGGACGCGAAAACAAAGCAAAAGCAGCAAAAGGAAAAAGGAGAAGTAGCACTGGATCGGGAAGCTATGAAAGCAGAACGGATAGCAGAAATCCAAAAAGACAGTGAATTTGCGAAATGGAAGGAAAAAGATCAGGAATTTTATCTGCAGAAAGTCAAGGAGATGATGTCAGACATTCCGGAAGCGCTTGTGGTGCGGACTTTACAGGTTGCGGACCAGCGTAACACATTGAACCATTTCGGGTTCCAGGAGCATCCGACCACTTACGATAAGCTCCAGAAAAATCTGGAAAAACTGTATCAGGAAATACAGGAAATCATGAAGCAGGAAAACGTGATATGGGAAAACTAACCCATAAATGAA
Source organism: Lachnospiraceae bacterium UBA7182 (assembly GCA_002491115.1). Lineage (GTDB taxonomy): Bacteria > Bacillota > Clostridia > Lachnospirales > Lachnospiraceae > Hominiventricola. The sequence continues at coordinate 138,183 of DKVI01000047.1, forward strand.
GAAAAGTCTGTTAAAAGATTTGGGATATCCTGAATCTTTTAACGGGCTCCCTTTTGTATATGACAAGATTTTCAGGAATTTGTAAACATACTGCAGTAAAGTGATCCGAGATCTGAATGGAACCGGTCGGTTTTGAGATTTCCTTATAAAATTAACAGAATATTTTTACCGGAAAGGAAGAAAGAAAAATGTCAGACAGCAGGGAGGGAATGTCTTTTAGTCTGCAGCAGTTGGAAAAAGCTTTGCAGATTCGTTATGTAAAATTACATTTTGGGCTTCGGATGACAAAGGACACCCGGCTTCCGATGAATAAAGTATCGGCGATCCGGGGCGGGATCGGAGAGATGCTGCTGCGCGCCAATTGTATCAGGGACCGGCAGTGCGGCAGATGCGATTTTGAGTCGGAATGTATTGTCAGAAGAACACTTTATTCGAGGTTTGATAAAAAGCCGGATTTTGTGACGTCTGGGGACAGCGTCGGATATGTACTGGAATGTGAGGATTATGAAGAAAATTTTTATGAAGGAGATATTCTGGAATTTCATCTGATCCTGTTTGGAAAGACGATTGTATATTTCAGTCAGTTTCTGCAGGCGGTCTATCAGCTCGGCATGGTGGGTATTGGAAAGGCGCATGCCAGGTATGAGGTCATGTCTGTCAAAAATACAGAGGGAAGGGAAATTTTGAGAGGAACGGAAGTCCTGATGGAGCGATACCAGGTGCGGACTTTATGGGATTATGTGCGCTGTCGTCAGAAAAATCTCAGCGGTTATACGGGTCTGAATCACATTCGTTTTAAAACTCCGGTGACTTTAAAATACAGAGGAGAGAACCAGAGGACGCTGTCACTGGAAGCTGTGATTCCGGCACTGTGCAGAAGGATCTATATGCTTGACTGCTTTGAAGGACTGGCATGCGATCTGCTGCAGTGGAGAGGGACATATCCCGGGGTGCTGGCAGAACATTCAGAGCCAATCTCTGTCTACCGGTATTCCAGCACGCAGGATCAGAAGATGCCTCTGCGCGGAATCAAAGGCGAACTGCATCTGGAAGAGATTCCGGAAGAGCTGATTTCTCTTTTGCTGGCAGGAGAAGTGACGCATATCGGGAAAAATACAAGCTTTGGATTTGGGCGTTATTACATATCCAGGCAATAAGTTGATGAAAACTGTCAATGGTTCTTTCGGAGGTTAGAATTGAAAAGCCGCACGGGATATGATAGACTTAGTGGCAGATGTCGACAGACACAGGCATTACACAGCAAAACTGTAACAGGAGGACCATATGATTCATAAATTGATTCAGAAGATACAGAAAACCGACGCCCCCATCGTAGTGGGTCTTGACCCCATGCTTTCGTATGTGCCGGAGCATATTCAGAAGAAAGCGTTTTCGGAGTTCGGCGAGACTTTGGAAGGTGCGGCAGAGGCGATCTGGCAGTTTAATAAGGAGATCGTGGACAAGACTTACGACCTGATTCCTGCTGTCAAGCCTCAGATTGCCATGTATGAGCAGTTCGGAATCGAAGGGCTGAAAGTCTATAAAAAGACGGTGGACTATTGTCGTTCTAAAGATCTGGTAGTGATCGGGGATGTGAAACGGGGCGATATCGGTTCTACTTCGGCCGCTTATGCTGCCGGACATCTGGGAAAAGTTCAGGTGGGCAGCAATATCTGCCGGGGACTGGACGAAGATTTTATCACGGTTAATCCGTACCTTGGTTCGGACGGCATTAAACCTTTTATTGATGTGTGCAAAGAAGAAAAGAAGGGACTGTTTATCCTGGTCAAGACGTCCAATCCTTCCAGCGGGGAATTTCAGGACCGGCTTGTGGACGGCAGGCCTTTGTATGAGCTGGTAGGTGAGAAGGTGGCCCAGTGGGGAGCCGATTTCTGCGGGGGTTCCTACAGTTATATCGGCGCAGTGGTGGGAGCCACTTATCCGGAGACAGGAAAAACGCTCAGAAAGATTATGCCAAAATCTTTTATCCTGGTGCCCGGCTACGGCGCTCAGGGCGGAAAAGGGAAAGACCTGGTTCACTATTTTAATGAGGATGGTTTGGGCGCCATCGTAAATTCTTCCCGGGGCATTATCGCGGCATATAAGCAGGAAGCTTATCAGAAATTCGGTCCCGAAAACTTCGCCGACGCTTCCCGCGCGGCAGTAGAAGCGATGATTCAGGATCTCAAAGAAGCAAGAAATTAAATCAGCGAAAGTCCGATACAGGGTATTGTGGGCGGATTTCGCGGAACCATAACAGGAGAATGAAAATTGAAAACAAGAGAATTTGCCACCGTGATTCACCAGAAGGAAATTGCCACCGGGATCAACAGTCTTTTGCTCTATGCGGAGAAGATTGCAAAAGAGGCAGTACCCGGACAGTTTGTCTCGATTTACTGCAAAGACGGCAGCAGGATACTGCCGCGCCCCATCAGCATTTGCGAATCAGAGAAAAAGGTAGGGCTTCTTCGCCTGGTGTACCGGACAGCAGGAAAAGGAACAGAAGAACTTTCGAGGCTGTCCTCAGGAGACCAGGCGGAACTTGTAGGGCCGCTTGGCAACGGATTTCCGCTGATCGACAAGAAAGCCTTTCTTATAGGAGGCGGGATTGGGATTCCGCCTATGGTACAGTTGTTAAAAGAGCTGAAAGGCGAAGTGCAGATCATAGCCGGATACAAGGACGAGCTGTTCCTGACGGAGGAACTGAACAGGCGGGGAAAGCTTTATATCGCCACCGAGGACGGAAGCGCCGGTACCAAAGGAAATGTGCTGGACGCCATCCGTGAAAATGATCTGACGGCGGAAGTGATCTACGCCTGCGGTCCCAAACCCATGCTGAAAGCCATTCAGGCTTACGCGCAGGAAAATAACATCGAGTGTTACATTTCTCTGGAGGAACGCATGGCCTGCGGGATCGGCGCGTGTCTTTCCTGCGTCTGCGAGACGAAAGAAACAGATGCACATACCCGGGTCAATAAAAAACGAATCTGTAAAGACGGACCGGTGTTCTTAAGTACGGAGGTGGAATTATAATGAATACAAAAGTGACCCTTGCCGGGGTGGAGCTTAAGAACCCGGTCATGACCGCGTCCGGCACCTTTGGCTCCGGCGCAGAATACAGTGAATTTTATGACCTGGGAGCGCTGGGCGCCGTGGTGACAAAGGGCGTGGCAAATACACCCTGGCCGGGAAATCCCACGCCCCGGATCGCGGAGACGGCCAGCGGTATGCTAAATGCCATCGGCCTGCAGAATCCCGGGATGGATGTGCTGATTGAGAGAGACCTTCCGTTTCTGAAAAAATTCGATACGAAGATCGTTGTGAATGTCTGCGGAAAGACGACGGAAGACTATTGTCAGGTAGTGGAGCGCCTGTCCGCAGAGCCGGTGGACTTTCTGGAGATCAACGTCTCCTGCCCCAATGTAAAAGAAGGCGGCATTGCTTTTGGGCAGAACCCGAAAGCGTTGGAAGCCATCACCCGGGAAGTGAAAAAATACGCGAAACAGCCGGTGATCATGAAGTTAAGTCCCAATGTGACCGATATCTCCGAGATGGCGCGGGCCGCCGAGTGCGCGGGAGCCGATATCATTTCTCTGATCAATACGATCACAGGCATGAAGATTGACATTCATAAGAGGACGTTTGCCCTTGCCAACAAGACCGGAGGCATGTCGGGTCCGGCGGTAAAACCGGTGGCGGTGCGCATGGTTTATCAGGCGGCGCATGCGGTGAAGATCCCTGTCATCGGTATGGGCGGCATCTGTACAGGCGAGGACGCCATGGAATTTATACTGGCGGGCGCAACCGCCGTATCTGTGGGTACCGCCAATTTCAGGAACCCTTATGCGGCCAAAGAGGTGGCGGAGGGAATAGAAGACTATATGAAAAAATATCAGGTGGAGGACATTCGTTCCCTGATCGGAGCGGTTGAATAAGGAGCAGAACATGAACAAACCAGTATTAGTGATTATGGCTGCCGGTATGGGCAGCCGTTACGGCGGACTCAAACAGATTGATCCGGTGGACGCCGACGGACATATCATTATGGATTTTTCCATCTATGACGCGGTAAAAGCAGGATTTGAAAAAGTGATTTTTATTATAAAGAAGGAAGACGAGAAGGCTTTCAGGGCGGGCATCGGAGACAGGATGGAACGCAGGATACAGGTGGAATATGTGTTTCAGGATCTTCACAATCTCCCCGACGGTTTTGAAGTACCGGAAGGCAGGGAAAAGCCCTGGGGAACGGCTCACGCAGTCCTTTCGTGCCTTCCTGTGATCGATGGCCCCTTTGCGGTTATCAATGCGGATGATTACTATGGGCAGCAGGCCTTCCAGGTGATTTATGATTTCCTGTCCACCCACAAAGACACGGACAAGTACCACTATACCATGGTGGGATATCTGTTGAAAAATACCCTCACAGAGAACGGACATGTGGCGAGAGGCGTCTGCGAGACGGATGCGGCGGGAAAATTAACCTCTATTACCGAGCGTGTCCGTATCGAGAAAAAGGAAGACGGCCCGGCTTACACAGAGGATGGCGGCGTTACCTGGGTCTCTCTTCCCGAGGACGCTGTGGTGTCCATGAATATGTGGGGGTTTGGTGAGAGTATGATGACAGAACTGCGGGACCGTTTCGCAGGTTTTCTGTCAGAAAATCTGCCGAAAAATCCATTAAAATGCGAATATTTTCTTCCGTTTGTCGTAGACGAACTGATCCGGGAAGGAAAAGCAGATGTGACTGTATTAAAATCCCGCGACCGCTGGTACGGCGTTACTTACAAGGAGGACAAGCCGGTGGTGGTAAAGGCCGTCCAGTCTTTAAAAGATCAGGGATTTTATCCGCAGAAGTTGTGGGAATAAAATGATAGAAAGAAGTGACAGACAATGACACAGACAAATACAGCAAAAAGAGAGCTTTTGATTTTCCTTGCAGTGGCGTATGGCGTTACTTTCCTGATGGGGATCCTGATGTGGTATGGAAATCAAGGGTCGTTGGATTTAAGCGCATTTCCGAACGCGCAGATGATGTATCCTGCTGCGGGCGTGATGCTGGCCTATCTGGTTGGCAGGAAAAATGAAGAGAATGTGCCCAGGTGGTTTTACAGAGTTTTTATTCTGCTGACTGTTGTGATGGTGGTCTGCGCAGTGCTGTCCGTGGCGGCGCCCAAACAGATCGCCATGCCGGCCGGAGGTGAGATCTCCGTATGGACGGCAGTGATACAATATATATTGATAGGAGGCAGCATTCTGTGCTGGGTGACGATCTTTGCATCGGGTAAGGAAGCAAGGGAAACCTACGGACTGCGGTGGAAGAACTGGAAATCTTCGTTCGCCTGTATCTTACTGTTTCTTGCGCTCTATTTTCTTCGTGTCGGTATTGCGTATCTGGCTTCCGGAGAAATACAGATGCTGGCGGATATTGCAGTCAACCCTTATACGTGGATCTATATACTGAGCATGCCGGTGAATTTTTTCCTGGTATTTGCCGCGTTTTTTGGCGAAGAGTATGGATGGCGCTACTATTTACAGCCCCTTTTACAAAAGCGCTTCGGATTGAGAAAAGGCGTATTGCTTCTGGGCATTGTATGGGGGCTGTGGCATCTGCCGGTGGATTTCTTTTACTATACGTCGCCGGATAAAGGGCTTATTATGACAGCTTCCCAACTGATCACCTGTGTAAGCCTTGCCATCTTTTTTGCCTATGCATACAGTAAGACAAACAATATATGGGTGCCGGTTCTGCTGCATTTTCTGAACAATAACCTGGCGCCTGTGATTACCAATACTTACTCGGCGGACGTATTGGAAAATCAGGATGTAAGCTGGGCCATGCTGCCCTCCGCTCTTTTGCTCAACGGACTGCTGTTCGGGTTCTTTCTGCTGTCGAAGGAATTTCGGGAGGAAAAAACCAAAAGCGATATTGAGGTACCAGGACACAGGTGATTTCAGATGTCCTGGTACTTTTCCTGAAATTCCTCCACGGATTTCACATGGGCCGCGAGACGGCACCATTCCTTCAGGCGCTTTTCGTCGTGTTCCTCCTGTATATGGCTGCGCAGGCCGTCGGGAATACGGTCGATATCCTCCAGAAGTGCAAGGACAAGGGCAGATTTTCCAAGCAGTTTGCCCTCTTCGCGTCCTTCTTTACGTCCTTCTTTACGTCCTTCTTCGCGTCCTTCTTTACGCCCCTCCTCGCGTCCGAGCTGTCTTTGTTCTTTCCGAAGATATTCCAGCGTTTCTTTTTCGTTATATTCTGCAAGCAACATATTAAGCACCTCCGTTCGGCATCTT
>DKVI01000025.1 GCA_002491115.1 Lachnospiraceae bacterium UBA7182
ATGAAAAAAACTTGTAAAGTGGTGGAAAATAAGGCAGTGTAGAATATTGATATTTTCTGGAAAATGCTCTTGGATGTAAGATTTCTGTTTTATTGATATGGCGGATATATGTATCTATATAGTTATTTGCTTCTGATATGATAACAGGAAGATTTTTAATCATTTCTGTATATTCATCCTGGTCGACAACTGCTGGTATATCTGAGTTAAGATAATCAACATTTTTAATGATTACAATTTTAGAATAATCTAATCCTGATTTTGTCTTTTTTGAACGAATGGTAGTTGTAAACATAAACGCATTTTTATGATTGATAAATGAACGAAAGGGAATACAAATAAAATAATCATCATGGGAATCAATCAGCAGGCAGGTGTAGGGACGTCCTTGTTTATACATTAATTCGGGATATATGTTGAGCGGATAGTCCTGAATGAATTTGGGAGATAAGAGACATAGTTCAAAATCATATTCCATTTTAATACCTCGTAACATAAAGACGAGGCTGACTGACAAGAGTCAACCTCGTCGGAATTTTCTTCGCTCGGTCAATTTTTATTTTACCGATGTGTCAGAACCGTCACACATCATCTTCGCTCGGTCAATTTTTATTTTACCGACGAGTCAGAACCGTCACTCGTCATCATTTGGCGAAGGAAAAAAGAATATAGATATCTTCTCTCACTTATAGTATATGTGAAAATGATCTTTTTAGCAAGCAAAATTATAGAAAAAGTGAGGGAATCCCCCACCGTTTCAATTCACATCTTGTGGTTCTTGAGACTGCGACTATGCACTGATCCTGTTCGTCGAAATACAGTCCTATGCCATCATCCTCTTCATCATACATATGATCCGGGGACGGTTTGTATTCAAACGGTATCTTTTCTATCGTAGTGCTTGAATTTTCTGTCAGATCATAGGACATCAGATTGTAATTTTCATCCACATAATACAGATGGTTTCCTCTCCATACCACCCCTCCGCTGATCTTATAATATTTCCTGTCAAAGTCTTTTGTCAACAGGGGGATTTCTGCCATATCCCGACCTGATTTTTGCATCCTTTTTCTATGGTCTGATAGAGCAACTCGCTTATTTGTTCCGGGTCTTTTGTAATCGTAAACGGGATGGTTCTCTTTCCTTTAAAATTTCCCTTTCCCTTTATGGTGGCAGTAGGGGGGTTCTTCCCTGTGCTTTTGTTGTTTTTACAGGTAATTGTATAATCTCTGCCCAGGACAAGAGGCTTCCCTTTAAAGGTCAAATTCAGTTCTGGTTTACTGCCTTTTTTATTATACATGGCAGTAAATTCTCCGTCGAGGCCTTCCAGGAATCCTTGGGTATCATCCAGACTGTACGCGGTTATTTTAAAAGTCTTTTTAACAGTGCCGGTATATGCGTTGATCCCTGTTATCATGATACTTGCTTTTCCGGCATTTTTGTTATTCAAATAGGATACCTTGTAATCCCGCCCTTCTTCCAGAACTTTGTCTAATGTGACTGTAATTTTCGGCCGGTGTGGCAGACCGGTATACTCTTCATCCTGCATCCCGGTTACAGTTGCTTTTTTCAGAGACGTTCCTGCGATTTTGAATGTGATTTTTTTGGTTCCTGCATAGTCGCCGATACCTGTCACAATTGCCGATGCAGTTCCGATTTCTGTGTTATTTTCATATCGGACCGTATAGTGGACATCCTTTTGGAGGGTTTCCTTGCCTGCTGTGACTGTGACCGGCGGCTCTAGCTGATTTCCGGTATAGGTTGTGTGTATTTTGCTTTTGTCCAGTTTTATCTTCGTTTTATTTATGGCGATTCCTTTCCGAATCTGCATATGTATGGTCTTTTGACCGGCAAAATTACTGTTATCCCTGGCTTCCAGGAAGATTTGATAGTCACCCGGTTCCCTGTAATCTTTGTCCGGCTCATAGGATACAGTAAAATCTTTTTTATTCGTCAGCTTCTTCCCGTTGTAAGTTAGAGCGGGAATCTTACTTTGTTTTTTACCATTGTAAACAATATCAATATCCTCCGAAACAACTTCATGACTGTTTAAATCGGCCGGGAGAATATTAAATTTGACAGTTTTTTTGCCGGCATATACACTTTTTCCTTTGATTATGACGGAAGGAGCTTTTGTATCGGTGATCTTTCCGGCATTTGTGTTATTTTTGTAGCTGAGTGTGTAATCAATCCCTGCGTCCAGCCGTTTATTGCAATAATAAACACGGATATCCGGCGTGATGGCTTTTCCGGTATAAGTAAAATCTTCCGGCTGAGTAGCCCACAGATCTTCCGGAACGCCTTGCTGAGGTATATCTTTTGAAAGTACGCCGTCATAACTTTCATCTTCTTCCCAGCGCGCATACAGAGTCATATCACCGGTGACAGTATCTGTAGTAAAATTCCACAGGGTTTTATATTCAGCTTCCGTATACCAGCCTTTGAACAGATAGCCGGGATCTGTCGGGGTCGCCGGCTGAACGATCGTGCTGCCTGCCGTGACGCTGATCATGTCCATCGTTCCGTGGCCGTTAAGGTCAAAACTTACACTGTAAGTAATGACCGGGGGAGCAGCCTGTTCCCATCCGGCATACAAAGTGATATCGCTGTTCACAGTATCTGTATTAAAATCCCATTTATCTTTGCATATGGCATCTTTATACCATCCGGTAAATAGATAACCTTCAGCCGCCGGGTCCGCCGGCTGAACGATCGTGCTGCCCGCTGTGACGCTGATCATGTCCATCGTTCCGTGGCCGTTAAGGTCAAAACTTACATTATAAGTAACGATCGGGGGAGCGGCCTGTTCCCATCCGGCGTACAAAGTAATATCGCTGTTCACAGTATCCGTATCGAAGTCCCATTTGTTTTTGCACTTTATTTCTTTAAACCACCCGGTAAAAGTATAATCTGCCGCTGTTGGATCTTCCGGTTTGTTTATTTTTTCACCGGCTGTAACTTTGATGCTGTCCATCGTTCCGTGGCCCTGCAGATCAAACTCTACTATATAAATATCTTTTGGCGGTTTGTATTCCTGCTTTGGGGATACGATAATATTTATGGATGTTGACTGACCGTTATATGTGATTACAAGCTCTTTCAGTCCGGGAGCGGACATATCTATTTCACCTGCGTTTGTAGTATAACTGTCAACCGGTGCGGCCTGTTCTTCTTCATAATACACTACAGTCAGGTCATCCACATGTAAAGTTTCTCCGCATTCATAATGTATTTTTGTTTTTCTGGCTTTAAGACAGGGATAAGTGACAGCGGGCTTTTTGTTTTTCTCCAACAGGACGCTGTATGCCAGATTCCGGGGCAGATTTGTAACAGGTTCGTCGGAGTACTCCTGATACCATGTATCTTCATCTGCTTTCGGTAAAGAAATAATACCGATAACCTTTACGGGTGAACAGATACGGGTTAAGCTGGTGCAGCCATAAAGCACAAGCCCCGGACGATCTGCCTGACTTAGATCAAAACTGCTTAAATCCAGTTCCGTAAGACCGGAGCATCCTCTGAACATATCATCCGTCTGCTTTACATGGCTGGTATCAAAACCGCTGACATCTAATTTTGTAAGGCTGCTGCATCCGGAGAACATCCAGCCCATTCCGACTGCCTGACTGGTATTAAAGTGCTTCAAATCCAGTTCTGTAAGACTGGAACATTCTGAAAACATATAATACATATTGGTGACCAGGCTGGTATTAAAACTGCTTATATCCAGTTTTTTGAGATTTGTACAGCTGGAAAACATCTGACGCATATCTGTTACCTGATCTGTATTAAAATGGTTCAGATTCAGTTCTGTAAGACTGGAACATCCGGAGAACATAGTAGACATATCAGTGACCTGGCTGGTATTGAAACTGCTTATATCTAATTTTGCAAGGCTTTTGCAGTTTTCAAACATATGATACATCGTTGTGACCCGGCTGGTGTCAAAACAGCTTAAATCCAGTGCCGTAAGGCTCGTGCATCCGGAGAACATATAATGCATATCAGTCACCCGGCTGGTGTTAAAGCTGCTCAGATCCAGACTTGTAAGGCTGCTGCATTCTGCAAACATACTGTACATTGCTGTGACCCGGCCGGTATCAAATGCACTTACATCTACTTCGGCAAGATCAGGGCAGTAGGAGAACATATGGGACATAAAGATTACATGACTGGTATCAAAATGGCTCACGTCTATCGCAGTAAGACTTTTGCAGCCGGAAAACATGGCATTTAAGTTGGTCGCCCGGCTGGTGTCAAAATGACTTACATCCAGTGCTGTCAGCTTCTCACAGTCCCCGAACATATGGTCCATGATTGTGACCTGGCTGGTATCAAAACTGCTTACATCCAGTTCTTCAAGAGCGTTGCAATCTGAAAACATACTGAACATCGCAGACGCTTTACCGGTATTAAAATGACTTACATCCAGTTTTTTGAGTTTTTTGCATCCGGCAAACATGCAGCCCATATGAGTGACCTGGCCGGTGTCAAATCCGCTTACATCCAGTTCTTCAAGGTTTATGCAGCCTGAAAACATACTGTACATATAGGTTACTTTACCGGTGTCAAAGCGGCTCACATCCAGCGCAGTAAGGCTCTTACAGTCTTCAAACATATATCCCATATTGGTAATCTGGCCGGTATCAAAATCGCTGACGTCCACACTGACCATATTTTCACAGCCTCTGAAAAGCCTGTATGCATTCGTCATATTTTTTACAGTGATTTTTGCGGATGTAATTTTGTCTCTGTAAGGATACCAGGGAGTTTCATAGTTTTCATTCGCTTTATCTAAAAGATTTCCTTCCCCTTCGATGGTCAGATTTCCGTTTTCGTCAATCTGCCAGGTAATATGGCCATAATCATTTACTTCCCCTTTTAGAATTTCGCTTTCTGTCTCTGTTTCTTCTGTATCCTGTTCATTTGTCTGCGGTTTGGCTCCTTCCTCATTACCCTCATCTGCCTGCAGCTCGTTATTTTTTATATTATCCTCGCTTTCAGGCACAGTGGTTGTTTCAGTATCCAAAGCATCCTCTGTTTCATCTGAAATAATATCTGTCTGATTATCCTGGACAACCATGTCCCCGGTTTCCCGGACCGCCGCCTCAGCCTGTATGCTGCCGGTGGAAAATCCCATGGATGAAACAATCATTGCTGTCGCCAGCATACCTGCGATTAATCTCATTTGTAATTTCATAAATTCGCCCCCTTTTTAAATATAGTTAAAATTATACTTCTACAGGGGACGTTTTGCAAACAATATCTGAAATTCTGCAGATCAGGATTATTCCTTTGCCCGGCACCAGTCTTGTATTTTCCGGGTTTTTATGGTATAATTCCGTCAGCAAAGATAAAAAAATATTATACAAGAGGAGAACAACCAAATGCTGAAGCAGCTGTCCATATATGTGGAAAACAAAAAAGGCACCATGAAAAACATTACTTCACTCCTGAAAGACAGGCAGATCAATATCCTTGGCTCCGTCAATAATGACGGTGCGGAGTTTGGGATTGTACGTATGGTAGTGTCTGATCCGGACAACGCGTATGAAACCCTGAAAGAAGCAGGATATCTGTGCCGCCTGGTTGACGTGATGGGAATTGAGGTGGCAGATGAGGTGGGGGATCTTAACCGCCTGCTCACAGCCCTGTCTGACAGCAACATCAATGTGGATTATACTTATTTGTCTTTTAACAGGGATTCGGGAAAACCGATTCTGATTATGCATGTGACAGAGGAAGATATCTATGAAGTAGAAGCCTGCATGGACGCAAAAGGTTTTACCACCGTATCCTGACAGCATACATCCGTACCCGTCGGAGCGTGTTCCGGCGGGTGTTTTTTCGGAATAAAACTTTGATAATCAAAACATCTTGACAAACCGTCCGATTTCCTATATACTTTGATAATCAAAATAAATTTAAACCAGTTTTAAGAGGTGTATCATTTATGTGGAAGGACAGTATCAGCACACTTGACCGGAAAAGAAGCCGGATTCTTCAGGCAGGCGGCAGCGACAAGATTGAAAAACAGCACAACAGCGGCAAACTGACTGCCCGTGAACGGATCGACCTGCTCTTTGATCCGGGTACCTTTGTAGAAGTGGACAATTTTATAGAATCGAGAATCGACGATTTCGGTCTGGACAAAAAGAGAGTACCCGGGGACGGTGTCATTACAGGCTACGGCGAGATCAACGGACGGACCGTGTTTGTCTCGTCAGAGGATTTCACGGTGATCGGCGGTTCCCTGGGCGAATATCATTCCATGAAGATCACGCGTATTCAGGATATGGCCTATGACATGAAAGCGCCCATTATTATGATCAACGACAGCGGCGGGGCCAGGATTGAAGAAGGCATTGATTCCTTAAGCGGATACGCGGGTATCTTCCTGCGCAATACGAAGGCCTCCGGCGTGATTCCGCAGATCGCGGTGATTGTAGGGCCGTGTTCCGGCGGCGCATGTTATTCTCCGGCGATCTGCGATTATATTTTTATGGTAAGCGGAATCGGCAAGATGTTTATCACCGGTCCCCAGGTAGTAAAGACTGTGGTCAACGAGGAATGTACGGTGGAAGAGCTGGGCGGCGCTTCTGTTCATGCGACCAGAAGCGGTGTGACGCATTTTACTTACGAGGATGAAAAAGAGTGTTTTGAAGGCGTCAAAAAACTTTTATCCTATCTGCCCAGCAGCTATTTAAAAAAGACGCCCATCGTAAGGAAAAAAGAAGAATCCACAGGCAGAAAATCTCTCCTGTATTCGATTAACACGCTGGTGAACAGACGAAGCGGCAGGACAGGCAGCAGCGTGGACCGCTGCGCGGAACTGACCGAGATCGTGCCGGACAATTCCAGAAAGGCATACAATGTGCTGGATGTCATTGACCGGATCTGTGACAGGGAAAGCTTTTTTGAAGTGCAGAAAGATTTCGCCAAAAACGTGGTCGTCGGCTACGGCAGGATCGGCGGCAGGAGTATCGGCATCGTGGCAAACCAGCCCATGGCGCTGGCGGGCAGTCTGGATTATGACGGCTCCGACAAGGCGGCGCGGTTTATAAGGACCTGCGACTGCTTTAATGTGCCGCTGGTGGTGCTGGTGGATGTGCCCGCGTTTATGCCGGGAACGGCCCAGGAGCATAAGGGGATCATCCGTCATGGGGCCAAGATGCTGTACGCCTTTTCGGAAGCGACCGTGCCGAAGATATCCGTGATTATGCGAAAAGCCTACGGCGGCGCGTATATTGCCATGAACAGCAAAAATATGGGCGCGGATATCGTCTATGCATGGCCCGGAGCGGAGATTGCGGTCATGGGCGCGGAAGGCGCGGTAAATATCGCCTTTAAGCGTGCCATCAACGAGTCGGAAAATAAAGAAGCGACCAGGGAACATCTGGTGCAGGAATATAAGGAGAAATTTATGAATCCTTATGTGGCGGCATCCAGGGGATTTGTGACGGAAGTCATAAAGCCTGACGAGACAAGAAAACGTCTGGCGGCAGCGCTTAAAATGCTGAAGAACAAACAGGTCGCGCCGGTGGCGAAAAAACATGGGAATATTCCGTTATAATACAATCAGGCAGGACGCCGTCCATACTCTCAATAAAGTATGGGCGGCGTCTTTTGAAGTATCTTGCTTTTTCATGTGCCGTAAAATATAATAGGTTTAATCATTCAATCATGGGGAGGACAGGAAGTCCTCAAAAACCACAAATATTAGATGAAGACGAGGCATTGATTATTGGGAAACAGATTAGAGATGCGTTGGCCTATGGAGCCAAAATTGTCAGGAATAGTTGAGCGGCTTTCATTTGTCTGACTGGCAGCGTCATGTTTTGTATGCCCTCGGTATCAAACCAGAGTTCAGTTTTGTGGTGTCGCGCATAATCCGGTCATCAAGTCTTTTCACGGGTATCGAAGTAGATATTTGGAAAAAGCACATTATATCAAAGATAGAGTCTTGTTAGACGATATCTGTGGAAATGGTGGGTTTCTTGTGAGGACAAAAAAGCAGCGAGGTGATATGGAGTGAATAAAGATCCATTTAAGGAATACATCAAAGAGTCTGAGCCGGATAAGCGTGACAAGGGTTATGCGTGGCATACAGCCATCGGCCTGCAGGCTGTGGACGGACTGAAAACATCGGAATATCTGGTGCAGACGGCGGTTCGCAATATCGAGGGCGAGATTTCCTTTGAGGAGGTAGGTGCGCTCCTGCAAAGCTATTATGAGGAGAATCCTGTCCGTGATGCGGATGACCGCACCGAGGAAGCGGATAAAGTCTCGGCCAGAATCGCGACACTGCTTTCAGAGAAGGCTTTCAGCTTTACTCCGAATGAGTATCTTTCCATTCACAGGAAGCTGTTTACCGGCATTTATTCTCATGCCGGACGTATTCGAGATTATAACATCACGAAGAAGGAATGGGTGCTGAACGGAGCGACCGTGCTATATGGCAGCGCTACGGAGTTGCGGGCGACGCTTGACTATGATTTTTCAGAGGAGAAGAAGTTTTCCTATAAGAATCTCACGATGGATGAAATCATCCACCATCTTGCTGTATTCGTATCCAGACTGTGGCAGATCCATGTGTTTGGCGAGGGCAACACCAGAACGACAGCGGTGTTCTTCATCAAATATTTACGTACGCTGGGCTTTGATGTGACAAATGATATTTTCGCCGAGAACGCATGGTATTTTCGGAATTCACTGGTCAGGGCAAACTATAACGATCTGAAAAATGGCATT
>DKVI01000048.1:0-132 GCA_002491115.1 Lachnospiraceae bacterium UBA7182
GGTAGAGCAGAGGACTGAAAATCCTCGTGTCGCTGGTTCGATTCCGGCTCTGGGCATTTTGTATATATCCAGGATATATGCATATGGGGTATTAGCTCAGTCGGTAGAGCACTTGACTTTTAATCAAGTTGT
>DKVI01000048.1:320-11083 GCA_002491115.1 Lachnospiraceae bacterium UBA7182
GGTAGAGCAGAGGACTGAAAATCCTCGTGTCACTGGTTCGATTCCGGTTCTGGGCATTAAATCAATAATATATCTGGGGTATTAGCTCAGTTGGTAGAGCACTTGACTTTTAATCAAGTTGTCCGGGGTTCGAATCCCCGATGCCTCAGGATGAATTGACTTCAGCGTGCGCTGGAGTCTTTTTCTATTATCATGCTTTTTACAAGATGACAAACCGGTAAAAATGAGGTAAAATAGTAAGTATCTTTTTATGAAGGAGGGACTTATATGAAAAGAAGGATCATAACAATCAGCAGACAAAATGGAAGTGGCGGAAGATATATAGGAGAGACTCTGGCGAAAGAACTGGGAATCACCTGTTATGATGAAAAACTGATGGATATGGTAGCAAAGGAAAGCGGATTTGCTTTGGACTATGTGGAAGAAAAAGGAGAAAAGATTACAGGAAGCCTGCTTTTTAATATTGCCAGCAGCCTGACGTATGCCAACAATGTTTTTTCCGGAAACGGCATGTCCCTTCAGGATGAGTTGTATTTTGTGCAGAATCGGGTCATCAAAGAAATCGCTGAAAAAGAATCCTGCGTAATTGTAGGAAGAAGTGCAGATTATATATTAAGAGATCGTGATGACTGCCTGAATGTTTTCATCACTGCGGATGAAAAAAGTAAACTGGAACGCGCGGTAAAATATTACAATATGACGGAAAAAGATGCTCCTGCTATTTTGAAGAAGAATGATAAAGCCCGTTATAATCATTATAAATATTATACGGATCAGGAATGGGGTATGGCTTCTAACTATGATCTGTGCCTGAACAGCGGACTTCTTGGTATTGAAGGCTGTGTGAAGATTATCCGGTCTGTTTTTGAAAGTATCTGAAAGTAAAGTGCATAATAAAAGAGAGGATCGGATATGATTGATTTTAATATACCGCCGTATTTGGGTGTGGAAATGAAGTATGTGGAGGAAGCCGTGGCTGTCAATCACAAGATCTGCGGAGACGGCCCTTTTACCCATCGCTGTAATGAGTGGCTGGAGAAGACTACAGGGACACATAAAGCACTTCTGACCACCTCCTGCACCCACGCGACGGAACTTGCGGCGCTTCTTTCGGATATAGAAGAAGGAGACGAAGTGATCATGCCTTCTTATACTTTTGTATCCACCGCGGATGCATTCGTGTTAAGAGGGGGTGTTCCTGTATTTGTTGATATTCGCCCGGATACGATGAATATGGACGAAACGAAGATAGAAGCCGCCATTACGGAAAAGACGAAAGCAATCGCACCGGTACACTACGCAGGTGTGTCCTGTGAGATGGATCAGATCATGGAGCTGGCTAACAAATATCATCTGAAAGTGATTGAAGACGCCGCGCAGGGAATTATGAGTACTTACAAAGGAAAAATGTTAGGTACGATCGGCGATTTTGGCTGTTATTCTTTCCATGAAACGAAAAATTTCAGTATGGGAGAAGGTGGGGCGCTTTTAATCCGGGAACCCAAAGATGTGGAAAGAGCGGAGATTATCCGGGAAAAGGGAACGAACCGGGCCAAATTTTTCCGGGGACAGATCGATAAATATACCTGGGTTGACGCAGGATCTTCCTATTTGCCGGGGGATATAAACGCTGCTTATCTTCTGGCACAGCTGGAGATGGCGGACAAAGTATTTGACGACAGGATGAGAAGCTGGAATCTGTATTATAAATTGTTGTTTCCGTTAAAAGAAAAAGGTAAAATAGAGCTTCCCACAGTACCGGATCACTGTACCCACAACGCCCATATGTTTTATATAAAAGCCAAAGATATAGAGGAACGGACTGCTCTGATCAGTTTCTTAAAAGAGCATGATATCCAGTCCGTGTTTCATTATATTCCTCTTCACAGCGCGCCTGCCGGTATCCGTTTCGGCAGATTTCACGGAGAGGATATCTATACAACAAAAGAAAGTGAACGCCTTGCCAGACTGCCGATGTTTTATGGACTGAAAGAAGAACAGGTGTATTATATTGCAGATACAGTAAAAGAGTTTTATCGTTAGATAGATAAGAGGGACAATATGAAAAAGATCGTCATTATCGGAGCCAATGATTTTCAGAACCAGTTGATTCTAAAGGCGAAAGAGATGGGATTTGAAACGCATGTGTTTGCGTGGCAGGATGGTTCAATCGGAGAGAGAACGGCGGATTATTTTTATCCGATTGATATAAAATTGACAGATAAAATTCTGGAAAAATGTCGGGAGATTCAGCCGGACGCAGTGGCGTCCATCGCTTCCGATCTGGCCAACATTACGGTGAGTAAGGTGGCAGAAGGGCTGAACCTGCCCGGTAACAGTTCTGAATGTATCCGTCTGTCGACAAATAAATATGCTATGAGGGAAGCGTTTTCCGAAGCAGGAATTGCGACGCCGAAATTCTATCGGGTAGATCGGATTGAAGCTTACTTATTCGGATTAAGGCTTCCTCTGATTGTAAAACCTACGGACCGTTCCGGAAGCAGAGCCATTACGAAAGTGACGAATTTTGCCGATCTGAAAGAAGCGATTAAAAATGCGGTGAATCAGTCTTTTGAACATCAGGCTATTGTAGAAGAGTATATCGAAGGTGACGAGTACAGTTATGAGTCTATTTCTTACAAAGGGAAACATACAAATCTGGCAATTACAAAAAAGTTTACCACGGGATCTCCGCATTTTATAGAAAGCGGGCACAGACAACCCTGCAGCTTTCCGGAGGATTTGTTATATAAGATACATTATGTAATGAGAAGAGGCCTGGATGCGCTTCAGATTACAGACGGCGCTTCTCATGGAGAATTTAAGATTACGCCTGACGGCAAAGTGCGTATTATAGAGATCGGTTCCAGGATGGGGGGCGACTGTATCGGTTCGGATTTAGTCTATTTGTCCACCGGATATGATTATATGGAGATGGTTATCGATACGGCGTGCGGAAAAGAACCGGTCATCATGCCGAAGCATGGTCCCAGGAACGCGGAAGTCAGATTTTTATTCACCGTGGAGGATGTGAAGCGGATGCAGGCCTATAAGGCAAAGTATCCGGAACAAATCTATCGGATCAGTGAGCTGAATCTGTCCAATTTGGGACACATACTGGACAGTTCCACAAGGCTTGGTTATTATATCATACATTCCGAACATGACCTTCCATAAAACGGACGGGAGAAAAGAGGATTAGATGCTATATTCAGTGATCATTCCCTGCTACAGATCTTCGGCGACCATCGAGCATGTAGTGGATATGACAAGGGAAGAGATGGCGCGGCTTAAAAAGGAAGACGTGGAATTTATTCTGGTTAACGACTGTTCTCCGGATGAAGGAAAAACCATTGCGAAGCTTAGAGAGATGGCAGAACAACACAAAGATGTAAAAGTCATTGACCTTGCCATGAATTCCGGCCAGCACAACGCGCTGATGGCTGCGCTTCGCCATGCAAAAGGAGATGTGATCATCGGTATGGACGATGACGGACAGACCCATCCTTCCCAGCTTGGAACGCTTTTTAAGGCGCTGGAGCAGGGATATGACCTGGTCTACGGCTATTATCCGAATAAAAAACACAGCTGGTTTCGCAATCTGGGAAGCCGTTTTAACGATTTGACGGTGAATCTGATGATTAAAAAGCCGAAAGATGTGCGTACCTCCAGTTATTTTCTTGTAAGAAAATTTGTCAGGGACCACGCGGTCCAGTATGAAGGGTCTTATACCTATCTGCTGGGGCTTTTTATGCGGTGTACGCAAAATATCATCAGTGTTCCGATTCAGCATTTTGAACGCGAGGAGGGTGAGTCCGGTTATACTTTTAAACAGTTGATTCGTCTGTGGTCCAGCGTCATCGGATTTTCCGTGATTCCTTTAAGGGTGGCGTCCATTACCGGATTTTTCTTTGCAGGTGTGGGAATCCTGGCGGCGCTTGTGGTGCTGATTCGTAAATTTGTTGATCCGACGCTGTCCATGGGGTGGCCTTCCTTGATGTGTGCGATTTTCTTTTTCTTCGGACTTACTTTTATGTTTCTGGGGATGATCGGAGAATATTTGGGCAGGATGTTTTTGGGGATGAATAAGGAACCCCAGTATGTGATCAAAGCCACCTATAATCTGTCAGATTCTCAGGAAAAAGAGGCAGTTAAATGAGTGAGAAGCGAAAAACAGGCAGGGGAAAGATACTGATCTTACTGTCCCTGTCTCTGATCATACAGAGTTTAAGTTCCGTGTTTATCAAGTATGCGGGGACGTTTGATACATTTTCCGGAGAATTTATTTTTTTCTACGGGGCAGCCGTGGGATGTCTGGGTATATTTGCTATTATGTGGCAGTTTTTACTGGAGATGATACCCCTTACGACTGCTTATTTAAGAAAAGGCGTCCTGTATATTCTGATTTTGGTCTGGTCGGTGATCCTTTTTAAGGAGCAGGTCACATGGAATAATATTATCGGAAGCATTATCATTATTGCGGGGATCAGTATTCATGGAATGGAAGAGCATTAGTTATGGACTGGCTTTTTTGTCGGTATTTGTGGCGGCTATTTCTCAGATACTTTTAAAACAGTCGGCGCAGACGGAGCATAAAAACATTATTTTTAAATTTCTGAACTGGCGGGTGATTGTAAGTTATACTCTGCTTTTGGGGACTACGGTTCTCAATGTGTTTGCCTATCGGGGTATTGAACTGAAAGTAACGCCGATGATCGAGTCCACAGGCATTATATGGGTAACGATCCTGGCGGTATTCTGGCTGGGCGAGAAGCCTTCTAAACGGACAATCCTTTCGATTGTTGTAACCATTATAGGAATTATTGTATTTTCTTTGTAAAAATGAGTGAATTATATCATAAACTGAAAGTATATGCGGATTCTGACCATCTTCCTATGCATATGCCGGGCCATAAGCGGCGCATGGGGCTGATCAGTGATCCGTTTTTTATTGATATTACGGAGATCGACGGTTTTGACAACCTGCATCATCCGAACGGAATTCTGAAAGAAGCGCAGATGCGAGCGGCCTCTTTGTATCGTTCGGAAGAGACGCATTATCTGGTCAATGGAAGCACGGCGGGGATTTTAGCGGCGGTCAGCGGATGTACTTCTTACGGCGGAAAACTGCTTCTTGCCCGTAACAGCCATAAGTCCGCATATCACGGTGTACTTTTAAGAGGACTGAAAGTGCAGTACATTTATCCACAATCCACGGGAAAAATGGGAATAAACGGCGTGATTTTACCGGAAGATGTGGATTATGCACTGAAAAAAGATCCGGATATACAGGCCGTCCTGGTCACGTCTCCTACTTATGACGGGATAGTATCGGATATTGAAAAAATTGCGGAGGTGGTCCACAGATACCGGATACCGCTGATCGTGGATGAGGCCCATGGGGCGCATTTTCCGTTTTCCGATCGTTTTCCGAAAGGTTCCGTAAGCTGCGGGGCGGACGTGGTAGTCCACAGCCTGCATAAGACGCTTCCTTCCCTGACCCAGACAGGACTGATCCATCTGAACGGCAGCCTGGCTGACAGAGAAAAGATACGCAGATATTTATCGGTCTATCAGACCAGCAGCCCTTCTTATGTGCTGATGGCGGGGATAGACGAATGTATGGACTGGATCGGGAAGAATAAAGACGCTTTTGAACGGTTTTTTGATAGAATCCTGGCGTTTCGTAAAAAGCTTGGCCGTATGGAGCATCTTGCGCTTCTTAAAACGGAATCTATGGATCTGTCCAGGGTTCTTGTATCCGTAAAAGGGACAAGGATCAGCGGACAGGAACTAAGCCGGATCTTAAGAGATGAATTTCAGATAGAACTGGAAATGGCGTGTAATTCTTATGTGTGCGCCATTACGACGGTGGCGGATACCGAAGAAAATCTGGAACGGCTCTTAAGGGCCTTTATGGAGGTGGACAGAAGGCTTGACAGCCGTTTAAAGGGCGTTTGGGAGCCGGCAGGGAGCAAAGATACAGTACTTGCCGCCAAAAGCGTCTGCACGCTTCTGGAAGCGTCTGAAAGGGAAAAAGAAGACTGCCCTTTATCAGAGGCGGAGGGGAAAGTCAGCGGGGATTTTGTGACGGTCTATCCTCCGGGCATCCCTCTTTTAGCCCCCGGGGAGGTTATAAGCCGGGAGATTCTTGACAGAATCTTATCTTCTCTTCAGAACGGCCTGGAAATACATGGAACAGACAGAAATATTTTACAAGTGTTAAGGAACGGGAGATAAATCTTTTCTTTCCAGAAGAAATGAGGTATAATCGGAAAGAGGGAGGTAAGAAGTATGGCCGGATTTGCTGATGTCCTGGGACATGAACAGACGATTTCACATATGAAGCATGCGATTCAGCTGGATAAGGTATCTCATGCTTATATTTTAAGCGGGGAGAAAGGTTCCGGAAAGAAACTTTTAGCAGGAATCTTTGCCCAGACGTTACAGTGTAAAGAACACGGGACAGAACCATGTATGGAGTGTCAGTCCTGTAAACAGACAATTAATATGAATCAGCCGGATATCATCCGGGTATCCCATGAAAAACCGAACAGTATCAGTGTGGAAGATATCAGGACCCAGTTAAACGGGGATATAATGATCAGGCCTTACAGCAGCCCTTATAAGATTTATATTGTGGATGAAGCGCAAAAGCTGACAGTGGAAGCCCAGAATGCTCTGCTTAAGACCATAGAAGACCCTCCTTCCTACGGAGTAATTCTGCTTCTTACAACCAATGCAGGATCGCTTCTTCCTACGATTCGTTCCAGATGCGTGACATTGAGTTTAAAACCTGTTTCTTCCGCGCTTATAAAAGAGCATCTGATGGGGCAGTATGAGATCCCTGAGTACAGGGCGGATATATGTACGGCATTTGCTCAGGGAAACGTGGGGAAAGCAAAGCGCCTGGCGCTTTCAGAGAGTTTCGGAGAGATGTTGGAACATGCGGTCCATCTGATGAAATATATCTCTGAGATGGAAGTAAATGACCTGATCGAGGACCTGAAAAGAATCAATGTCTACAAGATGGAAATAGACGATTATCTGGATCTTCTGATGATCTGGTACAGGGATGTGCTTCTCTTTAAAGCGACCCGGGACGCGGACAGTATTATATTTTCGGACGAACTTATAAGCATCCGTGAGAAAGCAGTAAGCAGCTCTTATGAAGGACTGGAACGTATTATAAATGCGCTTCAGACGGCGAAGCTTCGGTTGAATGCCAATGTAAATTTTGATTTGGCCATGGAGCTTTTGCTTTTGACAATGAAGGAGAATTGACATGATAAAAGTAATCGGCGTCCGATTTCGCCCCGCAGGGAAGGTGTATTATTTTTCGCCTGGAGATATGCAGATCAACACAGGAGATCATGTGATCGTGGAGACTGCCAGAGGAGTAGAGTACGGACATGTAGTTATTGGAACAAAAGAAGTGGAGGACGATAAAGTTGTCCAGCCTTTAAAACCGGTTATCCGCATAGCAACCCGGAAAGATGATCAGCAGACGGAGGAGAACCGCGAGAAGGAAAAAGAAGCGTTTCAGATCTGTCTTGATAAAATCAAAAAACACGGTCTGGAGATGAAACTGATCGACGTGGAGTATACCTTTGACAATAATAAAGTGCTTTTTTATTTTACGGCGGACGGACGGATTGATTTCAGAGAGCTGGTTAAAGATCTGGCAGCTGTTTTCAAGACCCGGATTGAACTTCGGCAGATCGGCGTGCGGGATGAGACGAAGATTTTAGGAGGCATCGGCATCTGCGGAAGACCTCTGTGCTGCCATACCCACCAGTCGGAATTTCTGCCGGTCTCCATTAAAATGGCAAAAGAGCAGAACCTGTCCTTGAATCCCACGAAAATATCCGGTGTGTGCGGCCGTCTGATGTGCTGCTTAAAGCATGAAGAAGAGACTTATGAGGAATTAAACAGTCGTCTGCCAGGCGTGGGGGATCATGTGACGGCCAAAGACGGCAGTAAAGGAGAGGTTAATTCTGTCAACGTACTGCGTCAGATGGTGAAGGTGATCGTTACGCTGGACAATGAGGAAAAAGAAATCCGTGAGTACAAAGTAGAGGACCTTAAATTCAAGCCCCGCCGTAAAAAAGATAAAAATAAAAACCAGGTAGAGGACAAAGAATTAAAAGAGCTGGAAGAACTGGAGCGTAAGGAAGGAAAATCAAAGTTAAATGACAACTGAGACGGGGACTTTGTATCTGTGCGCCACACCCATAGGGAACCTGGAAGACATGACATTCAGAGTCATCCGGGTATTAAAAGAAGTGGATCTGATTGCGGCGGAAGATACAAGGAACAGCATCAAACTTCTGAATCATTTTGATATTCATACGCCCATGACCAGCTATCATGAGTACAATAAATTTGAAAAGGGTCTTTCTCTGGTAAACAGGCTGTCAAAAGGTCAGAATATCGCTTTGATCACGGATGCCGGTACGCCCGGAATCTCTGACCCGGGAGAAGAACTGGTGCGTATGTGTAGAGAAGCCGGCATTCCTGTTACCTCTCTTCCGGGCGCCTGCGCCTGTGTGACGGCTCTTACCCTTTCAGGACTGTCCACCAGAAGATTCTGCTTTGAGGCATTTCTTCCGGCGGATAAAAAGGAACGTAAGTCTATCCTTACGGAATTGAAAAAAGAGACCAGAACCGTCGTTCTCTATGAAGCGCCCCACCGTCTGAGAAAGACGCTGGAAGAACTGTATGAAGCGCTGGGGGACCGGAAGCTTACGGTGTGCAGGGAGCTTACCAAAAAGCATGAGACGTTGTTTACGGCTACGATCAAAGAGGCGATGGCGTATTATGGGCAGCAGGAACCAAGAGGGGAATGCGTGCTGGTCATAGAAGGCCGCTCCCGGGCCAGCCTGCAGGCGGAAGAAAGCGAAGGCTTCCTTTCCATGCCTCTGAAAGAGCATATGAAGCTTTATGAAACACAGGGAATGGACAGAAAAGAAGCCATGAAACAGGTGGCAAAAGATCGGGGAACGACGAAAAGAGAGATCTATCAGGCGCTGCTTTCGGAGGGAGAAGATGAATGTTAGCTTAAAAGATGGAGAACGCCTGGACGAGCTGCAAAGGAACGGATATGTGATCATCCAGGATCCGAAAAGGTTCTGTTTCGGGATGGACGCCGTGCTGCTCTCAGGCTTTGCCAGGGTAAAAAAAGGGGAAAAAGCGCTGGATCTCGGTACAGGTACCGGAATCATTCCGATCCTTCTGGAAGCGAAGACGGAAGGGAAATCCTTCACCGGGCTGGAGATTCAAAAAGACAGCGCGGATATGGCGCAAAGAAGCGTAAAATTAAACAGGCTGGAAGAAAAAGTCCGGATTCTGACAGGAGATATCAAAGAAGCCTCTCACATCTTCGGGGCTTCTTCTTTTCATGTGGTCACCTGCAATCCGCCTTATATGATCGCGGATCACGGAATTAAAAATCCGGAAGCGCCCAAAGCCATCGCCCGTCATGAGGTGCTGTGTACACTGGAAGATATCCTTGTCCAGGCATCGAAAGTACTGATGCCTGGAGGGCGTTTTTATATGGTACATCGGCCCTTCAGACTGACGGAGATTCTTACAGGGCTTCATAGCCATGGACTGGAACCGAAAAGAATGCGGCTGGTGTATCCTTATCTGGACAGGGAGCCGAATATGGTGCTTTTGGAGGCATTAAAAGGGGGAAAATCCGGAATGACGGTGGAGCGGCCGCTGGTGATCTTTCAGAGGCCGGGGGAGTATACCGATGAAATATATGATACTTACGGGTATTAAAAACAGGACTGTTAATCTAATCATTCGGAAAAAAATCAGACAGCCGACAGGCTGTCTGTTATAGTTTATACATAGAAAGCAGTTTCTTTTTATCAGTCTTCTTCACTGACAGAAACGATCAGCTGGAGACGGTTGCCGGAACGGTCAGGGATGTATACGTTCATGGAAGATTCGGGAAAAGCAAATTCTATGCATCCGGTTTTTTCGTCGTAAGAAAGCGGTTCGACTCGTTCGCCTTCTGCTTCCATGGCATAGACCGCTTCATAATCAATGCCTGAACCTTCGTCTTCCAGATAGAGATATACATGTCTTTTTATCTGATTATTGCTTAAAAGCTGAGGCGGATCGCGATCTACATCATCCACCAGTATCTCCTGTTCGCTGTACTGCTGATTGAACAGAGTGACGGTCACAGTCATATGGCCGTTTCTTGCAGGCTCAATGGAATAGTTGTGGTTGCCTGTCTCATAGACAGCCGTGTTGTGTCCGTCAATGACGGCGGTCACCCGGGAAACAGGAAGGAAAGAATGTACATTTACATGATAGACAGGATTTCCCGTGTCGCTGCCGCTGTTCAGTGACAGTGAAAAAACAGGCATAATAAAAAGCAGGGGCAGCGTAAAAAAAAGAAAAAGGATCACTATGAGCGCTCTTTTTTGCAATACATAACGTTCCCGTCTGTAGTCACGGTAGGATGTCAGTATTTCGATCGGAGTTGTATTGGGTTCTTTATCACATTCTTCAAATATCTTTAAAAGCATCTGGTTGGCAATTTCAGGGTCCAGAGCCGGGTCTGAAGTTTTTTTGAATAAATCGGTCATTTTTTCACCTGCTTTTTTTATTTCTTAAGAAGATTCTCTAATTTTTTCCGGCCGCTGTTCAGATATCTCTTTACAGAGCTGCTGCTTATATCCATAAGTTTGGCGATATCTTTAATTTTCATGTCGTTATAGTATGATGTAGGTGTCAAAAGTCAT
>DKVI01000058.1:0-37167 GCA_002491115.1 Lachnospiraceae bacterium UBA7182
TTTTTCTTCGTGAAACAACCCTACGGCTGAAATTCTGTTCATTAAAAAAATACGATACAGGCTTAAAATGCCCGTATCGTATCTTCTTCTTCATCTGTATCCCGTATTTCCCGGATTATCACATCATAACTGTAATTTTCATTGACCGGCACGGTGACGGTATCGCCCACATGATGGCGAAGCAGCGCCTTTCCCAGAGGGGATTCGATGCTGATCAGGTTTTTCACGGAGTTTCCCCGGATGCTGGTGACGATCTTGTAGGTTTCGCACGCGTCGTCTTCTTCAATATAGACGGTGACTGTTTTATTCAGTCCTACCTCGTCCGCGCCGGAAGTGTCTTCCACGATCACGGCGTTTTTCAGCATACGCTCCAGGTAGCGGATGCGGCTGTTGTTGCTGCCGTTTTCTCTTTTCGCCGCGTAATATTCAAAATTTTCGCTTAAATCTCCCTGTGCTCTTGCCTCCTGCAGAGATTCCAGGATCTGGGGGCGCAGGACCAGCTTGCGGTGGTCGATCTCCGCCTGGATCTTCTCCACATCTTTTTTTGTCAGTTTTTCTTTCATGTCTGTCTTGCTGCTTTCTATAGTTTAAAAATCCTTCTTGTTCTGGTTCCGGCTATAACAGGACGATCCCGTGTTTCTGGGCGGTTATGCGCACTTCGTCCGGCCAGATGGACGCCTGGACTTCGCCGATATGGGCTTTCCTGAGATAGAACATACAGATCCGGGACTGGCCGATGCCGCCTCCGATGGTGTAAGGAAGTTTATGTTCCAGGATCTCTCTTTGGAAAGGCAGGTTTGCGCGGTCTTCACACCCTGCCAGGGAGAGCTGGCGGCTTAAAGCTTCTTCGTCCACCCGGATGCCCATAGAAGACAGTTCCAGGGCGTGCCCGAGTACCGGATACCAGACGATGATGTCGCCGTTTAAGTGCCAGTCGTCGTAGTCCGGCGCGCGCCCGTCGTGGGGTTTTCCGTCGGATAAACGGTCGCCGATCTCCATCAGGAAGACGGCGCCTTTTTCCCGGGCGATCTTATCTTCCCGTTGTTTGGGCGTCAGATCCGGGTACAGTTCCAGAAGTTCCTGGGTGGTGATAAAGAAGATATCTTTTGGAAGGATTTCTTCGATATAATCGTAGCGTATAGCCATGTACTTCTCGGTCTTTTTCAGCGCTTTGTAGATCTTGCGGACGGTCTCTTTCAGATAATCCGTGTTGCGGTCCTGCTTTAAAATGATCTTTTCCCAGTCCCACTGATCCACATAGATGGAATGGACGTTGTCGGTGTCCTCGTCCCTGCGGATGGCGTTCATGTCCGTATAAAGTCCCTCCCCCACATGGAATCCGTATTGCTTGAGGGCGTTCCTTTTCCATTTGGCGAGAGAGTGGACGATCTCCACCGGACGGTCGCCCTGTTCTTTAATACCAAAGGAAACCGGACGTTCCACGCCGTTTAAATTATCGTTCAGACCGGATTCGGGACGGACGAACAGGGGGGCGGACACCCGGAGCAGATAGAGCTGCTCGGATAAGGTCTGCTGGAAAAAATCCTTGACCGTCTTGATCGCGATCTGGGTATCGTAGAGTGAAAGGTCGGAAGTATAGTTCTTTGGTATGTATAAATGTTCCATTTTCATTCCTCCGCAAAATTAATAACGGCCTTATTATACCATAAAAGGCAGAGGAGTGCAAAAGATAAAAGTTTATTTTTGCAGTTCTATTTTAAGATCGCTGAAGGCGTCCGCCATGGGGGTAAGAAGAAGCTTTAAATACTGCGTGCTGCCGTCGTTTAAAGTGATCAGGACGTCGATCGTAAAAGGTTCTGCTTTGGCGTTTTCACCGTCTTTGGTGACAGGGAATTCGATACCGGTACACTGTCCTGCCTGATCTTCGTAAGGAACCGTATATTCATTTCCGACCAGCTGTACGATATGGCAGACGTCTTCGCCGCTGGGCTGAAGGCTTCGGATATAGTCGTACTGTGCCAGTTCTGCGGAAGGAATCGTTTTGTTCCGGACAAAATAGCAGGGAACATTTCCGATCTCTTCTTTTTTCACAGGCGTATCCAGGCAGCGGTAGGTGACGGAGGCGATTCCTTCGCCTGTACATTCCAGCCACAGGTTATAGTTGATCATGCCTTCCTGTGTGTCGGTGTCTACAAATTCATATAAAGGGCTGGCCGTGCAGTGGATGGATGTTTCTTCTCCGGGCAGCAGGGTACTTTCGGATTCGGCTGCGTGAACCGTGATGGAGAAGCCTTCTTTCTGCCCGGGAAGGGACGGCTTACATAAAACGGCGGACAAAAGCGCAAAGACAAGGACAGCGGCTGCAAGGCGCGGCAGAGCAGGGCGCCGATTATCCGGTTGTCCGGGGCTGTTTTTTTCCTGTATTTTTTTTATCAGTTTTTCCTGGTCCACATGTATTTCGTCCATGGTTTTGATGTAATCATTTAAATTCATTCAGGATACCTCCCATTCTTTTCTGAGTTTTTTTCTTGCGCGGTGAAGCCGTGACTGCACGGTACTTTCCTTTAAGTGTAAAAGTTCTCCGATTTCCCTGACGGACAGCCGTTCATAATAGTAAAGGTGAATGACGATCCGGTATCCGCGCGGCAGTTCCATGACCAGATAAAACAGGTCGTCCGGTTTTCGGGCGCTTAGACAGGCGATCTCTTCCAGAGATACCCGCCGCCGGTTCCAGATATTCCGGTGATATTTTTTGCATTCATTCACAGTTACCCGAAGCAGCCAGGCTTTCTTGTGTTCTTTGTCATGAAATAAAGTGGAATCTGTCAGGTATTTTAAAAACACATCCTGTATAATGTCTTCCGCCGCCGTTTTGTTCGCCGTATAAGACAGGGCGACCCGGAACAGCAGATCCGAAAACTCCCGCACCGTCTCCGTGATTTCCTGGTCTGTGCGCGTCTTTTCTTTTCCCATCGCTTCCTCCTTTCTGTTTGTCTTTAACTATAACATCCCGCAGGAAGGAAAAATATTGCATCCTTTTGGAAAAATTAAATAGTTACAAAGGCGGTCTGATATGCTATGATGGATAACAAGAAAGGCAGGTGGAACAAATGGCTATTACTGGATACTATGACGGAACGGCTGTCCGTGTGGATACACCATTGCAAATTACAAAAGCGATTAGAGAGTGAGCTTTAACAGGAGGATCTTATGCCAGCAATTTACGCGCATTATATATTTGGCAAAAGAGTATACGCGGCTCTTCCTGCCAGAGAAAAACACATCATAAAAAAAGGAAAAGACGCCTTTCTTTTAGGGCTTCACGGCCCGGATCTTTTATTCTATTATTATCCTGTCTGTAAAAACCGGATCAATCAGTCAGGCGTGCGGATGCACAAAGAACCAGCGGCCGATTTTTTTGAAAAAGGACGAATGCTTTATCACGAGGACAAAGACCCGGTCCTTCGTGCTTACCTTTACGGCTTTTTGTGCCACTTTATACTGGACAGCGAATGCCACCCCTATATTAACGCGTACATAGAGGAACAGGGTATTGGCCATCTGGCGGTAGAGACAGAATTTGACCGTTATCTGATGAAACTTAACGGGCACGATCCTCTTACTTATGTCCCGGTGCATCATCTGATCAGCCGGGCACACACTCGAAAGCAGATATCCCGTATCCTGGGAACGGTATCTCCCGGGCAGGTGGGGGCGTGCATCCGTACCTTCCGCCGGGTCATTGCACTTTTTATATGCAGGAAACCCGAAAAAAGATGGTTTATGAGGCGGTTATCCAAAGTCGCCGGACAGGACAAACAGATCGGCGGACTGATCATGGACGGGCGGGGCCGTCCCGGCTGTGACCGGAGCAACCGCTTTCTTATGAGGCGTCTGGGCGGGGCTGTCCGGCTGGCGTCGGAGGAAATACAAAAATACAGCCGCGCGCTGGATGAAGGCGGGCTTTTATCCATCAGGCTTTACAGAAATTATGAAGAGGAGGAAGATTGATGCATTACAGAGAACTGGGCCATACCGGCTTACATGTCAGTGAAATTGCCATGGGCTGCGAAGGATTCGTGGACAAATCCCCGGAGGAGGTAAAATCGTTTGTAGATGCGCTGGAAGAGGGCGGTGTGAATTTGATTGACCTGTATTCCCCGGATCCCCGGATGCGCTCCGCTTTGGGAGAGGCTTTGCGCGGCCGCAGAGAAAAATTTGTACTCCAGGCACATCTGTGTACTGTCTGGAAAGACGGGCAGTATAAAAGGACCCGCGAGCTTAAGGAAGTCGTGGAAGGCTTTGAAGACCAGTTACAGAGACTTTTGACAGACCATGTGGAGATCGGGATGATTCATTATGTGGATTCCCTGTCGGACTGGGAGAAAGTAAAAGACGGGGACGTGATGAAATACGCCCTGTCCCTGAAAGAGAAAGGGACGATCGGCTGTATCGGTATGTCCAGCCATAACCCCCAGGCAGCCATGGCGGCCGTGAAAAGCGGACTGGTGGATGTGCTTATGTTCAGCGTGAATCCCTGCTATGATTTACAGCCTGCCGGTGAGGACGTGGAAGCGCTCTGGGCCGAAGAAAGTTATAAAGACGCGCTGGTCAATATGGACCCTGAACGTCAGGAACTCTATGAGACCTGCCAGCGTCTGGGCGTGGGCATTACGGTGATGAAGGCCTTCGGGGGCGGAGATTTGTTAAGCGAAACGCTTTCTCCTGCCGGGAAAGCGCTGACCGTGTATCAGTGTATTCACTATGCGCTGACCCGTCCCGCGGTGGCGGCAGTCATGTCAGGGGCGAAGACCCTGGAGGAGATTCGTACGGGCATTGCTTATGAGACTGCGCCGGATGAGGAAAAGGACTACGCTGCTGCCTTCGCTTCTTTCCCGAGGATCAGCTGGAAAGGGCATTGCATGTACTGCGGGCACTGCGCGCCCTGCCCGGAAGGGATCGACGTGGCTCTGGTGACAAAATTTCTGAATCTGACCGTTGCGCAGGGGACGGTTCCGGAAACTGTCAGAGAGCATTACGCCGTTCTGGAACATACGGCACAGGACTGCATCGCCTGCGGCGCCTGCGAAAAGAGATGCCCCTTTGAAGTGCGGGTGACGGAAAACATGAAAAAAGCGCTGGAAGTTTTCGGAAAATAAGAGGCGGGGCCTTTAAAGCCCCACCTCTTCCGGTTTTCTGTTATGAAAGATAAAATAAGACGTAAATCCGCATTCTTTTAAAAGCTTTCCCACCCGGTCAAATTTATATCCCAGATACTGCGGCTCATGGGCGTCGGAGCCGAACGTCACGATCCTGCCGCCTAATTCCCGGTATCTTAAGATGATGGCCTTATAGGGATTTGGCATCCCCAGACCATATTTGTATCCGCCTGTATTTACTTCGAGTCCGATCTCTTTTTTAATCAGCAGTCTTAAAATCTCATCTATGATTTCTCTGAATTTTTCATAGGAATAGTAGCGGTTCTGGTTGGGGCCGTAGCGCACCACATAGTCCAGATGCCCGAATACGTCAAAGTTGGAATAGGCTGCCAGGTTCTGCAGGATACATTCAAAATATTCCAGGTAGGCTTCGTCTTCGCTTCTCCCTTCAAAATAAGAGGGAAAATACGGATCTTTACAGTGGACCAGATGGATGGAGCCGATGACAAAGTCAAAGGAATGGGAGAATATAAGGTTATGGTGTTTTTTACTCAGATAAGGCTGCAGCCCCAGCTCCACACCGACGGCGAGATCGATCTGTTCCCGGTACTGTTCTTTTAAAGTCAGAAGACGCTTAAAATATTCCTTCGGATCAAATTCAAAGAATGTGCCGCCTTCCGTGTAGTCGTAATCGATATGGTCTGTCAGGCACAGATGCCGGATTCCCTGTGCCGCGGCTTTTTCGATCATCGTCTCCGGCGGAATGCTGCAGTCTCCGGAAAAAGAAGTATGTACATGGTAGTCAGCCAGGATCTTCAACGCTGTTTCCTCCTGTGTAAGAAAATAAATCCATCCTACATCATAAGCTAAAATCCGCAGCAAGTAAAGAAAAAAATGTAGATTCTTTGTGATTGGGTATTGATATTTTCAGGAAAATTGGGTAAAATAGGTAACGGTTGATGTACTTTTAACAGGCGTAGTAAGAGTTAAAAGGACAAAAAATATTATTATATTCAACTTTGAGGAGGAATTGTGATATGGCAGTAAAAGTAGCAATCAATGGTTTCGGACGTATCGGTCGTCTTGCATTCAGGCAGATGTTTGGCGCAGAAGGGTATGAGGTAGTTGCAATCAACGACCTGACTTCCCCGAAGATGCTGGCACATTTATTAAAGTATGATTCTTCACAGGGCAAATATGCGCTGGCTGATACCGTATCCTCTACAGAGGATTCCATTATTGTTGACGGAAAAGAGATCAAGATTTATGCAATGGCAAAGGCTGAGGAGCTTCCCTGGGGACAGATCGGCGTTGATGTTGTTCTGGAGTGTACAGGCTTCTATACTTCCAAGGAAAAAGCATCCGCTCATATCAAAGCAGGCGCTAAGAAAGTCGTTATCTCCGCTCCGGCTGGAAATGATCTTCCGACCATCGTTTACAATGTAAACCATACTACTTTGACCAAAGAAGACACCGTAATCTCCGCAGCATCCTGTACTACCAACTGCCTTGCTCCGATGGCAAAGGCATTAAACGACCTTGCTCCCATCGAGTCCGGTATCATGTGTACAATCCATGCTTATACAGGCGACCAGATGCCTCTTGACGGCCCGCAGAGAAAAGGCGATCTGAGAAGATCCCGTGCGGCTGCAATCAATATCGTTCCCAACAGCACCGGCGCTGCAAAAGCGATCGGCCTTGTAATCCCGGAACTGAACGGCAAACTGATCGGTGCAGCACAGCGTGTTCCGACCCCGACAGGTTCCACCACTCTGCTTTTCGCAGTTGTGAACAAATCCGTGACCAAAGACGAGATCAACGCAGCTATGAAAGCAGCGCAGACCGAGTCCTATGGCTATACCGAGGATGAGATCGTATCCAGCGATATCGTTGGTATGAGATATGGTTCTCTGTTCGACGCTACCCAGACCATGGTTTCCCCGCTTCCGGACGGAAAGACTCAGGTTGAGGTTGTATCCTGGTATGACAATGAGAACTCTTATGTATCTCAGATGGTTCGTACGATTAAATACTTCGCAGAACTCGCATAAAATATTTTTAGACCTAAAAAGGTCCGGTCTTTGGGACCGGACCTTTTTTCATGATTGAAAGGAGTTTGATTCATGCTGAATAAAAAATCCGTAGATGATATCAATGTGAAAGGACTGCGCACCCTGGTGCGCTGCGATTTTAATGTACCTTTAAAAGACGGAAAGATCACAGACGAGAACCGCCTGGTGGCGGCGCTTCCCACGATCAAAAAACTGATTGCCGACGGGGGCAGAGTGATCCTTTGTTCTCACCTTGGCAAGCCGAAAGGGGAACCGAAGCCGGAACTGTCTCTGGCACCGGTGGCAAAGCGTCTGTCTGAGCTTTTGGGACAGGAAGTAAAATTTGCGGCCGATCCGGAAGTCGTTGGTCCTAACGCCAAAGCGGCTGTGGAGGCTATGAAGGACGGAGAGGTGATTCTTCTTGAGAATACCCGTTACCGTGCGGAAGAGACCAAGAACGGAGAGGCTTTCTCCAAAGACCTGGCTTCCCTGGCAGAAGTGTTTGTAAACGACGCTTTTGGTACCGCTCACAGGGCGCATTGCTCCAATGTGGGCGTTACAGAATATGTAAAGACTTCGGTAGTCGGTTATCTGATGGAAAAAGAGATCAATTTCCTCGGCAACGCAGTCAATAATCCGGTGCGTCCCTTTGTAGCGATCCTTGGCGGCGCAAAAGTGGCTGACAAGCTGAACGTAATCTCCAACCTGCTGGAGAAATGCGATACGCTGATTATCGGCGGCGGTATGGCTTATACGTTCTTAAAGGCCCAGGGCTGTGAAGTAGGTACTTCTCTGGTGGATGATACAAAACTTGATTACTGCAAAGAGATGATTGAGAAAGCAAAGAGCCTTGGAAAGACCATGCTTCTTCCGGTGGATACGGTTGTGGCGGAGGCGTTCCCAAGCCCCATTGACGCCGAGATTAAAGTTGAGACTGTAAAGAGCAACGAGATACCGGCAGACAGGATGGGTCTGGATATCGGCGAAGAGACAGCCAGACTGTATGCGGACGCTGTGAAATCCGCAAAGACTGTCGTATGGAACGGACCCATGGGTGTATTCGAGAATCCCATTCTCGCTAAGGGAACCATTGCGGTTGCCAAATCCCTGGCAGAGACGGACGCTACCACGATCATCGGCGGCGGCGATTCCGCAGCGGCAGTCAACACCCTTGGATTCGGCGATAAGATGAGCCATATTTCCACAGGCGGCGGCGCATCTTTGGAATTCCTCGAAGGAAAAGAACTGCCGGGTGTAGCGGCAGCAAACGACAAATAGATAAAAGAAGATAAAAGGAGAGTGTTTAAAATGGCAAGAAAAAAGATTATCGCCGGAAACTGGAAGATGAATATGACGCCCACCGAGGCAGTGGAACTGATCAACACATTAAAACCGCTGGTGGCAACGGACGACGCGGACGTGGTGTTCTGCGTACCCGCCATTGACATCATCCCGGCTATGGAAGCAGCAAAGGGTTCCAACATCCAGATCGGCGCCGAGAATATGTATTTTGAAGAAAAGGGCGCATACACCGGAGAGATTTCCCCGGCCATGCTGACCGACGCAGGCGTAAAATATGTGGTTCTGGGACATTCCGAGAGAAGGGAATACTTCGCGGAGACCAACGAGACGGTCAATAAAAAGATGCTCAAAGCTTTTGAACACGGTATCACACCGATCATGTGCTGCGGGGAGACTCTGGCGCAGAGAGAGCAGGGCGTGACCATGGACTTTATCCGTCAGCAGGTGAAAGTAGGCTTCCTGGGTGTAACCGCGCAGCAGGCAGCTACGGCAGTGATCGCTTATGAGCCCATCTGGGCCATCGGAACGGGCAAGACCGCTACCACCGAGCAGGCGCAGGAAGTATGCAAGGGCATCCGCGCGTGCATCGCAGAGATCTACGATCAGGCGACCGCAGACGCAATCCGTATCCAGTACGGCGGTTCTGTCAACGCGGCTACCGCTCCGGAGCTGTTCGCGCAGCCGGATATCGACGGCGGCCTGGTAGGCGGCGCGGCCCTCAAGCCGGATTTCGGAAAGATTGTCAACTGGAAATAATCGTTTTTATAAAAAGCCGGCTGTTTAGTCGGCTTTTATACTTGAAAACTTCTGTGGACTGTGATAGTATATAACTTGTTTGTACGCGGAACTTATAATAGGAGGTGGGTAAGATGGCGATTTTAAGAACGGTTCTTATGGTCCTGTTTGTTATCATATGTGTTGTGTCTGTTGTACTGGTGCTGCTTCAGGAAGGCAAGTCCGCAGGACTCGGCGCGATTGCAGGTGCTGCTGAGAGCTACTGGGGCAAGAACAAAGGGCGTTCCATGGAGGGAAACCTTGTAAAGGGAACGATTGTCCTTGCGGTTCTTTTCTTTGTCCTTGCGATTATTTTGAACTTGAACTTTTAATCAGTCAAAGTTTTGGGCACTCTTACAGGTAAGAGTGCCGTTTTTCAATTATAGAACAATTTCCGGGGAGGTGCAGAAAATGACAGAAGAACAGCTGGAAAAAAGAAAAAAGACTATATATGAACTGATCTGCAGTGATTTTTATGTCCCGATGAAGATCAAAGAACTGGCAGTGTTTTTGGATATCCCCAAAGAGCAGCGGTCAGAACTTACGGAAGTGCTGGACGCTCTCATGCTCGAAGGAAAGATCGAGGTGTCCCAGAAAGGAAAATACAGGAAAAGCAAAGGGAAATTTCTCACAGGCGTATTTACCGCCCACGCGAAAGGCTTTGGATTCGTGTCTGTGGAAGGCATGGAAGAAGATATTTTTATCGGCGAAGACGATGTGCATGGAGCCATGCATAAAGATGTGGTCCAGGTACTCGTAAAATCCTCCCACGGCGGCAGAAGACAGGAGGGTGTGGTAGAAAAGATACTGACCAGGGGGCTTACGCAGCTTGTGGGGCTCTATCAGGAAAATAAAAACTTCGGGTTTGTCATCCCGGATAACGACCGTTTCTCCAGAGATATTTTTATTCCCAAAGAACACAATAAAGGAGCCCTGAACGGCCATAAAGTGGTCGTACTCCTGACAGACTACGGTTCCCAAAGTAAAAACCCCGAAGGGAAGATTATCGAGATCCTGGGGCATATCAGCGATCCCGGGACAGATGTTTTATCCATCGTAAAAGGCTACGACCTTCCGGTGGAATTTCCTGAGAAAGTCATGAACCAGGCGGAGCGTATGCCGGATCATATCATAGAGGGCGATTTGCAGGGGCGTATGGACCTTCGGGATGTACAGATGGTGACCATCGACGGCGAAGACGCCAAAGACCTGGACGATGCCGTTTCCCTTCAGACAGACGGCGACAAATATATACTGGGCGTCCATATTGCGGATGTGGCAAACTATGTGCAGGAGCGAAGCGCCATGGATAAAGAAGCGCTCAAAAGAGGTACATCGGTCTATCTGGTGGACCGGGTGATTCCCATGCTGCCCCGCAGACTGTCCAACGGGATCTGCTCTTTAAACGCGGGAGAGGACCGTCTGGCTTTAAGCTGTATCATGACGATAGATAAAAAAGGAAATGTAACTGACCATATCATAGCGGAAAGCGTCATTCATGTGGATCAGCGTATGACTTACACTTCTGTGGAAAAAGTTCTTGCCGGGAATAAGGAGGAAACGGAAAAATATAAAACGCTGGTTCCCATGTTCCGGGAAATGTATGAACTGGCGTCCATTCTGCGTCAGAAGAGGGGAAAAAGAGGCTCCATTGATTTTGATTTCCCGGAGACGAAAGTGGTCCTGGACGCCCAGGGGTATCCGGTGGAGATAAAACCCTATGACCGTAACCGGGCCACCCGCATCATAGAGGATTTTATGCTCATTGCCAATGAGACGGTGGCAGAAGATTATTTCTGGCAGGAGATGCCTTTTGTCTACCGCACCCATGACAATCCGGACCCTGACAAAATGAGAAAGCTTTCGGCTTTTATCAACAATTTCGGCTACACGATTCGTTTGAAAGACGATGAGGTTCATCCCAAAGAGCTGCAGAAGCTTCTGGCAAAACTGGAAGGCACGCCGGAAGAAGCGCTGATCAGCCGCCTGACGCTTCGTTCCATGAAGCAGGCAAAATACACGCCGGAGTGTACCGGACATTTTGGCCTGGCTGCCAAATATTACTGTCATTTCACTTCCCCGATCCGCCGGTATCCGGATCTGCAGATCCACAGGATTATCAAAGATAATCTTCGGGGCAGGATGAATGAAAACAGGATAGAGCATTACCGGAATATTCTTACGGAAGTGGCAAGGCAGTCCAGCGAGCGGGAGCGTACGGCCGCCGAAGCGGAGCGGGAGACCGTCAAGCTTAAAAAAGTCGAATATATGGAAGGACATCTGATGGAGGAATTTGACGGCGTCATATCCGGCGTGACTGCCTGGGGTATCTATGTGGAACTTGAAAATACGGTCGAAGGTCTGATCCGCGCCGCCTCTTTACAGGGAGATTATTTTGAGTATAATGAAAGTGCGTACGCCATGGTCGGAACCCGCACAGGGAAATCCTATAAGTTGGGCGAAAAAGTAAAAGTGCGTGTGGCGGGGGCGGACAAGGCAAGCCGTACGATTGATTTTGAATTAGTATGAGGAGAGTCAACCCATGGGAAAAGAAAGCATAAAACTGATTGCGAATAATAAAAAGGCATATCATGATTATTTTATAGAAGACACTTACGAAGCAGGCATCGCTCTGCATGGTACGGAAGTAAAATCCATGCGTATGGGAAAGTGCAGCATCAAAGAATCTTTTATCCGTATTGATAAAGGGGAAGTTTTTGTTCATGGCATGCATGTCAGTCCGTATGAAAAAGGAAATATTTTTAACCGGGATCCTCTGCGCGTGAAAAAACTTCTGATGCATAAAGGAGAGATTCTTAAAATATCCGGTAAGATCGCGGAAAAAGGCTACACCCTGATTCCTCTTAGGGTTTATTTTAAGGGGAGCCTTGTAAAAGTGGAGATCGGGCTGGCGCGAGGTAAAAAATTGTATGACAAACGGGCGGACATTGCGAAAAAAGATATGCGAAGAGAAGCGGAAAAAGATTTTAAAGTTAAAAATCTGTATTAGAAAAAGGAGAGTTGCCTCTCCTTTTTCAGTGGACCTGAGGGGAATCGAACCCCTGTCCGAAAGCCCATCCATTGCGGTGTCTTCCATCACAGCCGCTTCTTTGTCATTCCCTCCGCTGCACGCCAAACGGCAGGCTTACAGTTTCAGTAGCTTCATCATACGCCCGCATGGGCAAAGCTTACCATGCGTCGTTTCCTGCATAGTCGATGCCTGGGTCACAAGGTGCAGGTGCCCTGTGTCAGACAGCCGCCGTTAGGCAGCGATTGCTAAATTATCTTCAGCGTTTAATTTTAATTTTGCACCTTAACGCGGTCTCTTCGAATGGCTGCCACAATTTCAAAACCCCCGTCGAAACCTTTACAAGCCCGAAAACATGTAAAGTCCGCGTCGGATGAAATCTGCACGCACTCATATCTTACATGGAATACAACGAAATGTCAAGCGGCAATTCCTTTTTGGAATCCGGTTATGAATTTTGCTTAAGCATTTCCAGGATTTCGTCCGGAGTTTTGCCGGACTGGTTGATCAGTTTGATGATCTCTTCTTTTTTTTCTTTGTCGGCTTTTTGTCTTGCCAGCTTTTCTTCTTTCAGCTGTTCCTTGTAAGCTGCTTTTAATTCTTCTTTTGCAGCTTTTAATTCCGCATCCAGTTTGAGTACTCGTTCATGGATTTTTGCTGCCTTTCCTGTATAGTTTACTGGTTTTCTTACGCCTCTGGCCATTTATAAAGTCCTCCTTAAACTTGATAATTAAAGAGTATCACCTGCGGCGGCGTTTGTAAACAAAAATTTTCATATTATGAAAAATTTTAATAAGAAATTGAGATTGACACGGCTT
Source organism: Lachnospiraceae bacterium UBA7182 (assembly GCA_002491115.1). GTDB lineage: Bacteria > Bacillota > Clostridia > Lachnospirales > Lachnospiraceae > Hominiventricola. The sequence continues at coordinate 13,094 of DKVI01000058.1, forward strand.
TTATCTTTTTTTATAATAGTATGAAGGAGAACATGCGGTTCATTAGAAGGAGAGAAAGTATATGGGTTTAAAAGAATGTTATGCAGCCATCGGCGGGGACTATGAAGGAGTAGTGGGACGTCTGCGCAGCGAAAAGATAGTAAAAAAGTTTGTCCTGAAATTTTTAAACGATGCCAGTTACGATCTTCTGGTCAAATCTCTGGCGGAAGGAAATTACGAGGAAGCTTTCAGGGCTTCCCATACGATTAAAGGAATCTGCCAGAATCTTGGATTTGGAAAACTGGGAGACTCCAGCAGCCGTCTGACCGAAGTACTCCGGGGCGGCAGCATTGCGGGTTCGGAAGATCTGGTAGAAGAAGTAAAAGCAGATTATCAAATGACGGCGGACGCCATCCGAAAGTTTGAGGCAGAATGTGAAGGATAAAAAAGACAGCCGCACAGAAGACGGGCTTTTCTGTGCGGTGATTTTTTCGGAAATTTTATTCTACTTTTATATCCAGAACAGGAGCGGAAGCAGTGAGTGAGGGCGCTTTTGCGTAAGCGGCCTGGGCTTTGGCGCGTCTGACGTTGCGGGCTTCCGGGGTTGCTTCCGCTTCCAGGCGTGTCATCTTCTGTTGTGTGAGTAACTCCCTGTCTTCTTTTAATTCCGGGTCAGAGGGGTCTGTGCCTTCCATGGCTTCGCCGTCATTATCTTCCGGGCTGGAATCTGTCCGAATGTCTTCCGGTTTTTCATCGGTCTTATCTTCGATACCAAGTTCTGCTTTCCGTGCTTCTTCCAGATCTTCTTCCGCTTTTTTTCGCTCGGCTTCTGTGGGGAGTTTCCTGAAAGCGCCGCTTTGGGTGAACTTCTGGTAGGCGTCGTTCATGGCATTGGTTCGCATCAGTTCTTCCATGACCAGCTCTAACTTTTTCCCTTCGGGAATATGCGGATCGTTTTCAACATTTTTAACGGTGGCCAGTGATGCGGCCGCATGGGACAGTCTCGCCCGCTGCACTTCTTCCCTGGTCTTGCAGCGTTTCAGTTCCTGCTCATACGCTTCCTGTTCCATTTCAATGTTTTTGGCTTTTCGATAAGTTTCCGGGTCGTTCTCTTTTAAAAATTCCATTTCGTCGGAAGACAGTTTTTTTCCTGATGCCATCTTTGTGCGGATCTGCTGCATCATCTGCGTGGATTTATCTGTCTTTGGCAGTTCCAGCAAAGCAGTTTCCGATTCAGAGTCGATGTTTTTGAGTCTGCCGGAAGATGAAGATACAGATTTTCCGGGCGTATAATCCCCGGAGGCTTTTTTCTGCTGCCACTTCATCTGCATCTTCATGGTCTTTGTATAGGAACCCAAAGTACCGATCATCATCATGTCCATCATAAGTATCACCCCCTGTTTTAAATAATACTCTGATTATTATATCGTCGTTTTACAAAAAAATATAATTGTCTCTTTTGTTCACAAAACAAACATAATTCATTGTTATAATAAACAGCAGAAAATGAAAAGGCAGGAGCACTGTGATGGAAAGAATCAAAATATTGGTGGTGGATGACGAGAGCCGTATGCGTAAGCTGGTCAGCGATTTTCTTGTAAAACAGAATTATCAGGTGCTGGAGGCAGGGGACGGAGAAGAGGCGCTGGATCTGTTTTTCGCGCAAAAAGATATTGCGCTGGTTATTCTGGATGTGATGATGCCCAGGATGGACGGATGGCAGGTATGCAGGGAGATCCGCAATTATTCAAAGGTCCCCATTATCATGCTGACGGCAAAAGGAGACGAGAGCGACGAACTGCAGGGCTTTGGTCTGGGCGTGGATGAATATATCACAAAGCCTTTCAGCCCCAGGATTCTGGTGGCGCGCGTGGAGGCGATCCTCAGAAGGACCAGCCTTGTGACCGGCGACGACATGATCGCCGCAGGCGGGATTGAACTGAATAAGGCTGCTCATCAGGTGCTGATCGACGGCAAAGACGTGGAGTTAAGTTATAAAGAATTTGAGCTGCTTGCCTATTTTATGGAGAATCAGGGGATTGCGCTTTCCAGGGAGAAGATACTGAACAATGTATGGAACTATGATTATTTCGGGGACGCCAGAACCATCGATACCCATGTAAAAAAACTCAGAAACAAGCTGGGCGCCAAAGGCGAGCTGATCCGGACGATCTGGGGTATGGGGTACAAGTTCGATACGGGCGGCGCCGGTGTATAATTTTATTTGTATGTTATTGCATTTTTACTTTGATTTGTATTATATTATAGATAACTTGTTGATTTTATATGGCATGTAGGAGGCACAATTATGGTTACCACGGAACCGATTAACATAAGTGATGAATATTGCAGGTTGGCTATGCAAGGCGAACCGATTTTTGACCATGAGCAGAATCTTGTCATTATTTCTATACAAAATTATCAGGAAATGTTAAAAGCGAAGCGCAATGCGGAATATCTGGCTAAACTTGACAGAAGAATGAAGCGTCTGGAGCAGGGCGAAGGCATTCATAAGACCATGGATGAACTGAGGGCTATGGAAAATGAATGATTTTACTTTTAATTGGGAAACCGGAGCCTTTAAAGCATCGCCCTGGCTATTCCAGAAGGATAGATGAAGCAAACAGACTTGTATACGATATTGACGAATTGCAAAATATTAAAATTATATCATGTAAAGGGCATTATGAAGATTAGAATGTTAAAATAAAAGAAGTCAGGCATCCTATCCTCCGGACGGAGATGGATGCTTCTTTTGTGCAAATTGTTATTTTTCTAACGATTATACATTGAATAGCCCGTCAGATTGTGATAATATTAACTAAATAGGGTGTAAACATATTTATACAGCAGTCAAAGGAGGCTAAGCAACAATGAAATGTATTAAAACGACAGACGCGGTAGGACATGTGCTGTGTCATGACCTTACGAGGATTGTCAAAGACGTGATGAAAGACGCTGCTTTCAGAAAGGGGCATATCGTCACGGAAGAAGACATACCGGTGCTTTTATCCATGGGCAAGGATCACCTGTATGTGTGGGAGAAAAACGAAAATATGCTTCATGAGGACGAAGCGGCGCAGATCATGTATGAGGTCTGTAAAAACGATCATATGAGTCCTACGCCGGTCAAAGAGGGAAAGATTGAGCTGGTGGCGGAGTGCGACGGTCTGTTCGTGGTAGATGTGGACCGCCTTGACAGAATCAATGAGACTGACGAAGTCATGATTGCCACGCGCCATACCAATACGCCGGTGAAGAAAGGCGACCGTCTGCTGGGCACACGGGTCATTCCTCTGGTCATAGAAAAAGAGAAGATGGAGCAGGTGAAAAAGATTGCAGGGGATAAGCCGCTGGCGGCGCTGTATCCGTATAAACCTATGAAAGCAGGGATCGTGACGACAGGAAACGAAGTGTATCATGGGAGGATTAAAGATACCTTCACGCCGGTGGTCATCGAAAAGCTGGCCTCTTATGGAATCGAGATTCTGGAACAGACGGTCTGCGACGACAATCAGGAGAAGATTACGGCCGCGATCTTGGAATTGAAGGAAAAAGGCGCGGACCTGATCGTCTGTACCGGCGGTATGAGCGTGGACCCGGACGACCGCACGCCGGGCGCGATCAAAAATACCGGAGCGAGGATCGTCTCTTACGGCGCGCCGGTGCTTCCGGGTGCCATGTTCCTTCTGGGGTATTTTGAGGACGGTACACCGGTCATGGGACTGCCCGGATGTGTGATGTACGCCAAGGCGACCGTCTTTGACCTGGTACTTCCCAGGATTGCCGCCGGCATCGAAGTGACGAAAAAGGATCTGTCCCGGCTGGGGAACGGAGGCCTCTGCCTGGGCTGTAAGACCTGCCATTATCCAAGCTGCGGGTTTGGCAAGGGAAGATAGGAATCCATGAAGACGGGGGCTTTGATCCTGGCATCGCCGGATTTTGAGGCAGGCGTCCGGGGAAGCGAGGAACTTCCGGTATTTTTGCCTATGTATCCCCTGGGCGGCACGACGGTGATCAAAAGGGAGATCGCCGCTTTCAGAAAAGAAGGGCTGTCACCGATTCTGGTGGTTTCAGGAAGCCAGAAGGAAGTGCTTCGGAATCATCTCTCCCATAACGGAGTCGTTTTTGTGGAAGATGAAAGATACAGAGAACACAGCCGGGAAGATACGTTTTTACTGGGACTGGAAGCGGCCAGGCCTCTGATGGACCGGGTCATAGTCCTTCAGGTGGAGTATCCGGTCTTTTCAAAACAGACGCTGAAAGAACTTTTACAGTGCAAAACGGACACTGTTCTGACCTGTGAAGGAAAAGAAGGCGGTCTTGGAGTTTATATTTTCCCCAGAAGCGGGGAAACAGAAGCGCAGAAGCTTGCGGTGGACGATCCGGGGATTCTGATTTCTCTTCTGGAAGAAAACGGAGCGAAGCAGGCGGAAGCTTATGTGAAAGCGCAGCGTCAGATCAATGAGCTTCGTTTCAGAAACCGGCTGGTCCTTTCAAAAGAAGAAGACTTCTTCGGGCCGGGTGTCTATCAGCTTCTGACCTGTATTGACCGGACCGGTTCCATTTATGCCGCGGCAAAAGAGATGAATATGTCTTATACAAAAAGCTGGAAAATGATTAACAAAGCAGAAGAAGAGATGGGTTTTCCCTTTCTGGAACGGCGCAACGGCGGAAAGGACGGCGGAAGTTCTACCATCACAAAGGAAGGCAGGCTGTTTATGGAGCGATATCATGCGCTGGCAGAAGATATGGAGCGCATGGGGAGAAATTTTTTTGATATTTATTTTGGAGATTTTCAGTAAAAAGGACAGGACATTTAAAAGCAGGTACGATCAGTACCTGCTTTTTTTAAGTGTGCCCGGCGGGCACATATTTTACTTGCTGCCATAAAATTAAAATTGGAGTTTCCGAAATTCCGTTGGCGTCATTCCGGTGTTGGTCCGGAACGCACGGGTGAAATGAGAGGCGCTGTTGAAGCCGCATTGTTCGGCGATTTCTTCTATGGAGGCAGACGACCCAACCAGCCTGTGCTTGGCTTGTCGCAGCCGGTAGGCCAGCAGATACTCATGCGGCGTACAATTCAGAGAACGTTTAAAGCTGCGGATCAGATGAGGCTTGCTGATTCGGCATTGTTCCGCCAGATCGTCCAGGGATACCGACTCGCTGTAATGGACACGTATAAAATCCGCGGCAGGACGCAGAAACCCTTCCGCCAGCCCGCTGTACTGCCAGGCGCTGGCCAGACGGCAAAGGATGCGGCTGATCAATAAGGAAAGATGATGCTCGTCCACAATATCCGCTTCCGCAATCCGAAGCACACTGATAAAATCCTGTTCCATCCCCTTATCACCGGGAAACAGGACGCCCCGCTGGGAGTAAAGGTACTCCGCATAGAATATGCTGCTGCATCCTCCGAAATGAAACCAGAGAAATTCCACTGTATCCTTACAATAATAGCGGTGGGGAAACCGGCAGTCCAGAAAGACCACTTCGCCTTCGGAGGCTGTATAGACACGGTTCTGTGTTTCCACCGTAAGAGCGCCGCGGCGTATGTACATCAGCAGGAACAGGTCCAGAGAATCCCGGGCAATGCAATACTGGCTGTCGCAGTAAAAATGCCCGAACCTGGAACAATAGTAAAGTGCTTTTTTTGCAAATTTAGAAGGGGTGGCGAAGTCCATAAAAGAATTTCCGGTTACGCCTTTATCTATAATTTTCATAAAGCATTCCGCCTTCAATATACGATTCAGTAAATATATTTGTAAAATACGAAATTTTTTATTGATTATATAACACTTTTGGCAGTTGCACAAGCATGCTGTCAAAAGCGTGAAAGCAGCATATTAGACAATTTTTGGACGGCTGAATTGTGCAATGTGATGAACAGTGTTAAAAGGATGATAATTTTTGTATAAAACAGGAGAATTTGTTGCATTGGATTTCCTTCCGGCAGGCGGTATCATTACATTATTCACCGGTATAGCGATGAACGCAAACGAACCGGATCTATTTTAAAGGAGGATATTTTTATGAAAGAAATTCACATTGGCCTGGTTGGCTCAGGCTGGATGGGTAAGGCGCACAGTTCTGCTCTGACGGACGCGCAGATGCTTTTCGGTCCCGAATACGGTGTGGCCGTGTTTGAGATTGTGGCGGATTCTAACCTGGAGGCCGCCAGGTCCGCTCAGGAAAAAATTGGCTTTAAGCGGGTCAGCGGCGACTGGCACGACGTGGTAACCGATCCTGCTGTGGATTTGGTGGACATTGCCACGCCTAACGCTTTCCACTATGTCGTGGCCAAAGCTGCCCTGGAGAATGGTAAAAACGTTTACTGCGAGAAGCCTCTCTCCATCTCCGCCAATGAGTCCAGAGAGCTGGCAGAGCCGGCTGAGAAAAAGGGCGTTGTCAACTATGTGGGCTACAACAACACCATGAATCCCGCCAACGCTTATGTCCGGGAGCTGGTGCAGTCCGGTGCGCTGGGAAAGATTATGCGTTTCACTGGTACCTATGACCAGGATCAGTTACTGGACGAGAGTCTGCCCATTACCTGGCGGCACATTAATAAACTGGCGGGTTGTGGCGCCCTGGGCGACTTGGGGTCTCACTTGCTGTCTATCTCTCAATTCATCATGGGGGATATCACTGCCGTCAACGCCATGAGTACTTTGGTGTTCCCAAGGCGTCCCAAAGCTCCCGGTTCTGCAGAGATGGCGGATGTGGAAAATGAGGACATTATGACTTTTATGGCTGAGTACGCCAACGGAGCCGTGGGTACGATCGCCTGCTCCCGCGTAGCTACGGGCCGGAAAAATTACCTTTGTTATGAAATCCAGGGTACCCGGGGTTCTGTCCGCTATGATCTGGAGCGCATGGGCGAGGTGCAGGTCTACTTTCAATCTGATGACGAACGGGACCGGGGGTTCCGTACCGTCCTGCTCAATCCCAGGCACAAGGGGTATTCCGCGTTCCAGCCTGCCGGCGGCATCTCCATCGCTTATAACGACATGAAGATACTGGAGGTCCACGAGCTTTTTGCCGCTCTGACCCAGGGAGCGCCGTATAACTGTAATTTCGAGTTTGGCTATAAGATCGACCGTACGGTTGCCGCGGTCCTGGAATCCGCCAGAAAGCGTTCCTGGGTGACCGTGAAGTAAGAAAGGAGGAAGCAAAATGGCTGTTAAAGTTGGTATTGCCCCGGATTCCTGGGGGGTATGGTTCCCGGAGCATGAAAAACAGACTCCCTGGTACCGCTGTATGGACGAGATGAAGGTGGCAGGCTACGAGGGAGTGGAACTTGGTCCTTGGGGCTATTTCCCCCAAGATCCGGCTATCCTGAAAAACGCGCTGAACGCCCGGGGTCTGTCCCTGGTGGCTGGTACAGTGGGCGGCAATTTCCTGGACGATCAGTCCGTTGATGAAATGTGTGAAACCATTGATGACATCGCGGCACTGCTGAAGCATTTTCCGGAGGCGAAGTATATAGTCCTTTTGCCCGCTATGTACACCGATCTGGAGACCGGCGAGCCTGTTATGGATCCAAATCTTACTGACGAACAGTGGATGACCTACTGCCGCAATGTCCAGCGGGCGGCTGACCGCGCCGCTGCTCAGGGATTTATCGGCGCTTTCCATCCCCATGTGGACTGCCATGTGCAGACGGAGGAGCAGATTGAGAGGCTGCTGAAGGATACCGATGTGGTTCTCTGTTTTGATACCGGTCATCATGTTTACGGCGGCGGCGAGCCTGTTTCTTTCTACCGTAAGCATGCGGACCGTATTCCTTACATTCACATCAAGGACTGTGACTTAAGCGTCAAGGCGAAGATGGACGCAGAGCACTGGTCCTTTGCCAGAGCTGTTACCAAGGATATTATGGTGGAGCCGGGAAAAGGCAGTATTGACTTTGCCGATCTGCGTAAAGCACTGGACGAAAAAGGATATGACGGCTGGGTTGTGGTGGAGCAGGACTTGTTCCCTGTCAAGTCTTTTGACCTCCCTCTGCCTGTTGCGGCGCGGGGCCGGGAGAATCTGGCGAAAGCCGGTTTTTAAATTCTTTTAATATTTATGCCCCGTAGTCCTGGAGGCTATGGGGCGTAAGTATATCCGGCATTTGGCCCGGAAAAGGTACAGGAGGCTGTTTTATGAAAAAAATATCTTTTGGTATGGTGGGTGGAGGAAACGGCGCATTCATCGGAGATGTACATCGGCGGGGGGCGGTGATGGACAATCTTGCCGTATTAAGTGCGGGTTGTTTTTCACGCGATCTTCAGAAAAATAAAGAGACCGCCTTTTTGTGGGGAGTTCCAGAGGACCGCATTTATTCCGGCTATGAGGAAATGGCTGCCGCCGAAGCGTCGAAATCAGACGGGATTGACTTTGTTTCCATAGTGACGCCTACCGATACGCATTATGCCATTGCGAAATGTTTTCTGGAACACGGTATTCATGTGGTCTGCGACAAGCCGGTTACGACAACACTGGAGGAATGCCGGAAGTTGCAAAGGCTGGCCGGGGAAAAGGGACTTCTTTTCTGTGTTACCTATACATATGCTTCTTATGCTGTTATTCAGCAGGCCAGGGAGATGATTCGCCAGGGCGCGATTGGAAATATCATCAATATCATTGCCGAATATCCGCAGGACTGGCTGATTGTGTCCAGAGCGTCTGGGGCTTCCGCCAAATACGCCTGGAGGCTGGACCCGGCGCGCAGCGGCGGGACGGCATGCTGCTCTGACATCGGGACACACCTGGAGGCGCTGATCTCGAAAATGACCGGGATTCGTCTGGAAGCGGTGCTGGCGCGGTTTATACATTTTCAGGGATCACCTCTGGAGCATGATATCCAGGTCCTGCTCAGATATGAAAATAACATCCCCGGTTTGCTGTGGGCGTCTCAGATTGCGGCGGGAAATGACTGCGGCGTGCGTATCCGTGTGTTTGGGGAGCAGGGTTCTCTGGAATGGACGCATACACGGCCCATGGAACTTCGCTATGCACCGCTGGAAGGGCCGGTACAGATTCTGACAGCGAACAAGCCTTATTGTTATAGTGCCTGCACCAGTCTTTGCCGCCTTCCGGCAGGACATCCGGAGGGCTTTTATGAGGCGTTTGGCAATATTTACCAGGGCTTCTGCCGGCATCTGGCGGCCCTCAAAAAAGGTAAAGCAGCGGAACACTTCACTTATCCGACAATTGAGGACGCCGCGGCAGGACTCCGGTTTACCGCCGCCTGTCTTCGGTCCGAACAAAACGGGAATGTCTGGACTGCGCTGGATGAATGAAAGTTTCATGTTTATTGACTATATAAATATAAATGGAGAAGTAGGAGGATTTGAATGGGGTTTACATTATTTTCTTTTGCAATTGTAACGGTTTTAGTTTTTGTTATTAGCTGGTGGCGGACACGCGATGAAGATGAAAACACAGCGGAAGGCTATTTTTTAGGAGGCAGAAGCCTGACGGGCGTCATTATCTTTGGTTCTCTGATGATGACGAACCTGTCAGCGGAGCAACTGGTGGGGCGAAACGGTCAGGGCTACACAGCCGGAATGACCGCCATGGGCTGGGAGTCCATGTGTCCGATCGCCCTGACATTAATGGCTGTATTTTTTGTACCCAAATATCTGAAGCGCGGCATTACTACCATTCCGGAATTTCTGGAGGACCGTTTCGACCGGTCTACAAGAGTGCTGGTATCTTTTATTTTTCTGGTTGCCTATATTGTTACGATGCTGCCGCTGGTTCTCTATGCCGGTTCCGTGGCGATGGAGCGGATCTTCGACGTGACGGACATGGTGGGAGACCGCTTTCTGGCAATCACAATTATGTGTGTTTTACTCGGCATTATCGGCGGTATTTATGCAATATTCGGAGGACTGAAAGCCGTTGCCGTTTCTGATACATTGAACGGTATAATTTTCATTGCAGGCGCGGCTTTTCTGATCCCGGTGCTTGCCTTTATTGCCCTGGGCGACGGGAACATCGCAGAGGGTATCCGAACCTTCGCCACTGCCTCGCCGGAGCATTTGAATGCGATTCAGCCCGCCGACGCGCAGGCGCCCTACATTCCCTGGCCTATGATTATCGTCGGTTGCGGTATCAATCATGTTTCCTATTATTGCACAAATCAATCCATCATGCAGCGGGTACTGGGTGCGGTCAATTTAAAAGAGGCGCAAAAAGGCGCGTTGCTGTCAGGACTGGTCCTGGTGTTCTGCCCTGTCTTTTTAGTGGCGCCCGGTATTATCCAGTTTATTCGGGACGGCGGTGTTCTTACGGATTTTGATATGGCTTATCCTACGCTGGTTAAAGATATTCTTCCTACGCCGGTACTTGGATTTTTTGCGGCGGTTATGTTTGGCGCAATCCTTTCATCCTTCAATTCTGTACTGAACAGTTCCATGACGCTGTTTACGCTGGATATTCTTCCCGCCATCTCCCGGAAAGAACGCAGCGCCCCAGAGAACATTGCCATCGCGAAGCGCTTCGGTATATTTCTGTGTCTGGCGTCCATATCCATAGCGCCTTTTCTCGTTTATCTCCCCGCCGGGATTTCTACCTTCTTAAATCAAATGTGGGGGTATTACGGCGTGCCGGTACTGGCAATTGCCATGATGGGGATGTTGAATCGGAATATTCCCGATTTTGCGCCTAAGTTGACGATTGCAGTACATATCATCGGTTATGGCCTGATGATGAACCTGCTTCCGTTCCACTTTCTGTATTTTGAGACGGCGTCATTCGTCCTGGACCTTGTTCTTTTGTGGGCCTGCGCGAAGCTGAAACCCCGAAAGACTCCTTATGAGCTTAAGAATCTGGAGGTTGTGGATATGACCCCATGGAAATACCGCTGGCCGGTTATTATCGTCACATTTGCCGTTTTGATTGGAATGTATGCCTTGTTCTCTCCTTTGGGGCTGGGTGCCTGAGCAAACATTTTAGCCGGTGCTTTTGAATTGTGGTTAAAAAAATACTGTTTGCTGCTTTTTCTGATATTGACATAAGTTTAACGAAAGTGTATAATGAAAACATGGTTATTTTGCTGAAAAAATAACGAATAAATATCAGGAGGATAAATATGAAAAGGAAACTGATTGCAGCAGTGCTTATGTCCGCGATGACCGTGTCGTTGATGGCAGGATGCGGCTCTAAGCCTGCAGAGGAAGGAACAGCCAGTCCGGCAGAAGAGGAAAGCACAGAGCAGGAAGCGCCGGAAGAGACGCCGGAAGCGGAAGCGCCGGAAGAAGAAGCGGCTCCCGCAGGGGAAGCGGTAACTCTGAATGTATTTGCAGCAGCGTCCATGACAGAGACGCTGGAAAAGATTCAGGGGATGTATGCGGATGTGGCGCCGGATGTGACGCTGGTATTCAATTTTGATTCTTCGGGTACTTTAAAGACCCAGATTGAGGAGGGGGCTGACTGCGATCTGTTCATATCCGCGGCGCAGAAGCAGATGAACCAGCTGGATATCTCGGCGGACCCGGAAGTGAACGAGGACGGGCTGGATTTTGTACTGGAAGGAAGCCGGATCGATCTTCTGGAAAATAAAGTAGTGCTGGCAGTTCCGGACGGGAACCCGGCAGGGATAGAGACTTTCGCGGATCTTGGAACGGACAAGTTAAGCCTGCTGGCTCTGGGGAACGACGATGTTCCGGTGGGACAGTATTCCACGGAAATCCTTACGAACCTTAATCTGCTTTCTTCCCTGGAGAGCGCAGGTAAGATTACCTACGGCTCCAACGTAAAGGAAGTTACCACCCAGGTGTCCGAGGCTACGGCGGACGCAGGTATCATCTATGCGACAGACGCTTTCTCCGCGGGACTTACCGTAGTGGACCAGGCAGACGAGACACTCTGCAAACGGGTTGTCTATCCGGCGGCGGTATTAAAGACCGCTCAGAACCAGGAAGCGGCTGCGGCCTTTTTAGATTACCTTACAACAGACGACTGCACGGCAGTATTTGAAGAAGTGGGCTTTACAAGACCATAACAGATGACAGAAAAGAGGCTGCTTAAAAGGCAGCCTTTTTATGTATCTTAAGAACAGGAGAGACGTATGGACTGGTTTCCTTTGTATAATTCTTTAAGAATCGCGCTTATTTCCAGTGTAATCGTATTTTTTACGGGTATTTTTGCGGCTTATTATATTGCGAAACTGCCCCGGTTTCTAAAAGGCGTGCTGGATGTGGTTCTTACGCTTCCGCTGGTGCTGCCTCCTACGGTGGTGGGGTATTTTCTCCTGCTGCTTTTTGGCCCGAGAAGGCCTTTCGGCGCCTGGTTTTTGTCCGTATTTGACACGAAACTGGTGATGACCTGGTATTCGGGGATTTTCGCCGCCACTGTGGTGGCGTTTCCTCTGATGTACAGGACGGCCAGGGGTGCTTTTGAAAGCTTTGATGAGACCCTTGCTTATTCGGGGCAGACTCTCGGGCTTAACAACGCCTATATTTTCTGGCGCATACGGATGCCTGCCTGCCGTCAGGGTATCCTGGCGGGCGCGGTGCTTGCCTTTGCCCGGGCGCTGGGTGAATACGGCGCGACCAGCATGATTGCCGGATATACGCCGGGAAAGACGGCGACCATATCCACAACGGTGTATCAGCTCTGGCGTACGGATAACGACGCGCTGGCTTTCCGGTGGGTTCTGGTCAATGTGGTGATCTCCGCCGTGGTGCTGCTTGCCGTCAATATGCTGGAAAGACGCGACCGGGCGTCGGGAAAGAGGGGATAAGAATGTCGCTGTATGTGGATATAAAAAAAGACCTGGGAAGCTTTGTGCTGGAGACGGCCTTTGAGGCGGACGGCGGTGTGACAGGCATCTTGGGGGCGTCCGGCTGCGGGAAGAGCATGACGCTTCGCTGTATCGCGGGGATTATGAAGCCGGATGAAGGGCGGATCGAGCTTGACGGAACCGTTTTCTTTGACTCGGCAAAAAAGATTGACTTAAAGCCCCAGCAGCGCCATGTGGGGCTTTTGTTCCAGAATTACGCGCTGTTTCCCAACATGACCGTAAAACAAAATCTGATGACGGGTCTTCTGCCGTATGAAAAGGATAAGAAAAAAGCGGCGGCAGCCATAGAAGAGATGATGAAGCGGTTTTACCTGACGGGGCTTGAAAAGCACAGACCGTCCCAGCTTTCCGGAGGACAACAGCAGCGGGTGGCGCTGGCGCGCATCCTTTTGTCAAAGCCCGGGATTTTGATGCTGGACGAACCTTTCTCCGCGCTGGACAGTTTCCTGAGGTGGAACCTGGAGATGGAGCTTACGCACATAATCCGGGAGTTTGAGGGCAGCACGCTCTTTGTATCCCACAGCCGGGAGGAAGTCTACCGTGTCTGCGACCGGGTATGTGTGATGGATAAAGGAAAGTCCAGCCCGGCCGTGCCGGTGAAGGAACTTTTTGAATCGCCCAGATCCAAAGCGGCGGCTCTTTTGTCCGGCTGCAAAAACTTTTCCGCCGCCCATATGGAGAAAGACGGATGCGTGTTCGCGGAAGACTGGGGCGTTTCCCTGGAGTGCAGAAAAGAAGCGCCGGAAGGCTTTTGCCATATCGGCGTGCGCAGCCATTATATGATGCTAATCCCTTCTGCAGATGTAAAGGACAGGAAAAACATGGTGTTGTGCGATCTGGTCGATATTGTGGAAGACGTTTTTTCCATCGTGGTTATGGCACGTCCGAAGGGAGCGAAGGAGGCGGCTTACGGGGCGGGGCTGCTCCGGGTGGAAGTGACAAAAGAAGCTTGGGAAGCGTTTTGCCAAAAAGAGCATCCTGACCGGGAAATCTGGGTCCGCATAGCGCCTGAAGACGTCATGCTTCTCGAATAAAAGTAACAGCCGTTATTTATAATAAAATATAACAAAAGGCGAAGGGACGATTGCTTAAAATACAGCAAAAGAACGAAAAGTTTGTGTAAAAAATAACAAAAATCAGGTTTTGTTGTTGAAAATATATAATGAACGCTATATAATATATGTATCTACATACAAAACGTAAAAATGGAGGTACGTTATTATGAAAGCAAAAAAAGTTGCCGCACTGGTTCTGGCAGGTGTGATGACGGCGTCACTGGTGACAGGCTGCGGAGGCGGAGGCGGAAACGATGCGCCTGCGCAGGATCAGGAGCAGACAGAGGCTCCGGCTGAAACGGAAGCACCGGAACCTGCAGCGGACGAGGAAGCTCCGGCAGACACGGCAGAACCCGCCGAAGGAGCAGAGGACGCGCAGCCGGCAGAGGCCGAAAATGAGACGCCGGCAGCGGCAGAGTCTACCACTGTCAGAGGCGAACTTCTGGAAGCGGCAAAGATTATGGTTGCAGGCGCACAGAACAAAGCGGAAGAGATCCAGGTTCCTATGGTAATCAGCGTGATGGATATGGACGGTAACCTGGTGCTGCTTCACCGTATGGAAGGTTCCCTTTTAGCCAGCCTGGACATTTCGCAGAATAAAGCGTTTACGGCAGTTTCCTTAAAGATGCCCAGTTCTGATGTAAAAGAGCTGGCGCAGGAAGGCAATGAGCTGCAGGGAGTTGCAGTAAAGAATGCAGGCCGTATTGTAGAATTTGGCGGCGGGCTTCCGATTATGGATGCAGACGGCGTGCAGATCGGCGGTATCGGCGTATCCGGCGGCAGTGTTGCTGAGGACACATCCGTAGCACAGGCAGGTCTGGATGCTTATGCGGCGGCAGAAGCGCTTGAAGCGGCTTCCGGCGGAGAACTTCTGGATACGGCTATGAAGATGGTAGAGGCGGCAGAAGAGAAAGCAATCGAGATCAATGTGCCGATGGTTATTTCCGTGGTAGATATGGGCGGCAATCTGGTGCTGCTCCACCGTATGGAGAACTCTCTCCTGGCAAGTCTTGAGATCGCTCCGAATAAAGCGTTTACGGCTGTGGCGCTTAAGATGCCCAGCGCAGACGTGCAGGCACTGGCACAGGAAGGCAGCGAACTGCAGGGAATCGCAGTACAGCATGCAGGCCGTATCGTAGAATTTGGCGGCGGCATCCCGCTTTATGATGCGGACGGCGTACAGATCGGCGCTATCGGTGTGTCCGGCGGAAGTGTTGCAGAAGATACATCAGTTGCAGAGGCAGGCCTGGCGGCGGCTCAATAAACATTGACATAAATTACGCAGGATAAAAGGGCAGGCGGTTTTAAGCCTGCCCTTTTGTGATAAATGGAGGGTGGTATGGAAAAAGAACATGGGTTTATCGGCAAACATTATTTAATGAAGCAGGCTTTTGGGCAGGAAGAACTGCATGAACGGGAAGCCGTCTGCACACGGGAAGATCCGCCGGGATGTATGGCGCACTGTCCGCTGCATATTGATATGCGGGCTGTCTGTGAACAGGCGGCGGCGGGCAGATTTTCCAAAGCGGCGGGGATCATACGGACAAAGACACCGTTTCTGAATCTGTTGTCCAAAAACTGTGACGGAGCCTGCACAAAAAACTGTGTCATGTCCCGGCTGGGGGACGGCATCGCCCTGCAGGCACTGGAACGGGCCTGCGCATTGTACGGAGGCTCGGGGGCGGTCAGCCGTTTTATGATTCCGAAGAAAAATAAAAAAGCGGCCGTGTTCGGGGACGGGCTTTTTGCCCTGGCCTGCTGCTGGGAACTGGGGAAAAAAGGATATGAAGTCCTCTGGTATACGACGAATGCTTCTTTCAGGGACCCGTTGGCCGGATGGGGGCTTACAGACGAAGAGATACGGTCGGATCTGACGGCTTTGGAAGGTTTTCGGATCGAGATCAGGAAACAGGAAGCACTGAAACAGGAGGAAGCCAAAGGTTTTGCTTCAGAGATGGACGCGGCCTGCGTATCCCCGGAGCTTTCCTGGGAAAATCTGTGGGCGGGCGCATTTACGGCGGATCATTATAAGGAAGCGGTATTGATTCTTCAGGAGGCAAAATACGCATCCCTTCAGGCGGATCAGTATTTACAGGGGATTGTGCCGGACGGAAAACGTGAAGAGAACAAAGAAAGCCGTCTGCATGTCACGATGGACAATGTGCAGGGCAGCCAGGCGCTTACAGATGTAAGCCATGTAACAAAAGAAAGCGCTATGGAGGAAGCCGCGCGCTGTATCCAGTGCCAGTGTCTGGAGTGCGTTAAAGGATGCGTGTATCTTCAGCATTATAAAAGAAATCCCAAAGGCGCGATCCGGGAGATTTACAATAACTTATCCATCGTTATGGGTAATCATATGGCCAACGGCATGATCAACGCCTGTGACGAGTGCGGGCAGTGCAAAGCCGCGTGCCCCAATGGATTTGACTATCCGGATGTATGCCGGATCGCGAAACAGACCATGGTGGAGACGGAGAAAATGCCGCCCTCTGCCCATGAGTTTGCGCTGTTTGATCAGCAGTTTTCCAACGGAGAGGCTTTTCTTTCCAGGCCGCAGCCGGGATTTGATACATGCAAATATATGTTTTTCCCGGGATGTCAGGCGTCGGCTGTCTCCCCGGCAACGGTGGAACTGGCCTATAAGGATCTGTGTACACGGCTTAAAGGCGGCGTGGGACTGACACTTGGCTGCTGCGGTGCAATCTCCAAATGGGCGGCGAGGGAAGATCTTTTTAAAGTGTCCCTGGATCAGTTCGGCGCGTCCTGGGAACAGATGGGAAGACCGACCGTAATCTGCGCCTGCCCGACCTGTAAAAAGATACTGGAAGAACATACAGACGCGCAGACAGTCGGGATCTGGGAAGTCCTTCTTACGCTGGGCGTAAAGCCTGTGACGGATCAGGCCATCGCCATCCATGATTCCTGCGGCGCCAGAGGCGACGAAAAGATGCAGAAAGGCGTACGGGCATTCGCGGAGGCTTTAGGATGCCAGGTGCAGGACACTTCCTACTCCGGCGATCTGTCGCCCTGCTGCGGCTACGGCGGGCTGGTAAAATACGCGAATCCGGAAGTATCGAAAAAGAAAGCGGCTTTCGCGTCCGGGCGGGCGGACTGCCGGATTCTTACTTATTGTATGGCGTGCAGGGATCAGTTTACCCGGGCAGGCGCGGATACCTGCCATATACTGGAACTGGCTTATGGAGTAAAGCCCATGCCCACGCCGGACATATCCGGGCGCAGGATAAACCGTCTGAAATTAAAACAGCGTCTGCTATCTGAACTATGGAAGGAAGAATTTAAAATGGAAACAATGCTGCCGGTGACATACGCCGAAGGGGTAGAAGCACTGATGGACGAGCGCATGATCTTAAAAAGCGACGTGGATGCGGTGCTCAAAGCTTACGAGACGTCCAAAGAGGCGGTCTTTGACCAGGAGAACGGATGGCTTGTGGCGAATGCAAGACTTGGAAACGTGACCTTTTGGGTGAAGTTTATGGAAGGTGAGGAAACATACACCGTGTTTGGGGCGTACAGCCATCGGATGACAGTGGAATAGGAGGCGTTTAAAATGGCAGAGAAAAATTATTATACGATAGATCCCATGGGGAAGCTGACCTGCGCGAAATGCCGGATTCCTCTGGAAAAAGGAAAAGCCACATTCGGATACCTGGGCAACGCGTTTCCGGTGGAACTTCCCGTATGTCCCCAATGCGGGTACATTTATGTGCCGGAAGATCTGGCGCTGGGTAAAGTGCTGACGGTGGAGCGAAGCCTGGAAGACAAATAGAGAAAACAAAAGGGGGAATCATACTGTGGATTTATTTGACCGTATGCTGGAACTGTCCAATCAGGGATTTTACTGCGCGCAGATTCTTATGATTCTGGCGCTGGAGACGGAAGGTAAGGAGGACCCGGATCTGATCCGGGCCATGAGCGGGTTAAACGGCGGTATGGGCTTTACCGGCCGTGTATGCGGGGCGCTCACCGGGGGCTGCTGCCTGCTGGGGTATTTCTGCGGAAAAGGGGAAGCGGAAGAACTGGAAGACCCGTCTGCTTCCCGTATGATACAGGAATTGGTGGAGTGGTTTGAAACGTCGATGAAAGACGCTTACGGCGGCAGTGACTGTGAGGACATTCTGGAAGGGAATCCCATGAACAAGATGCAGCGCTGCCCGGAAGTGGTCGAAGGGGTATTTACAAAATGCCTGGAGATTCTCCGGGAAAACGGAGTGCTGGCATGAAGTTAAAAGGCCTGATCGCGGCGGCAGGCAGGTCCAGAAGAATGGACGGGTTCAAGCCTTTGATGGAATTAAACGGATTTCCCATGATCTGTATGACGGTTCAGAGCCTTCAAAACGCGGGAATCCGGGATATTACCGTGGTCACCGGCTGCCGGGCGCGGGAGATGGAAGCAGTCTTAAAGCCTCTGAAGGTGAAAACCGTGGAAAATACTGTTTATGCCGATACGGATATGCTGTATTCCGTTCAGATGGGACTGCGCGCGGTGAAAGACGCGGACGCCGTCTTTTTCCTGCCGGGGGACGTGCCGATGGTGTCTCCCGGAAGTATGCGGAAGATGAAAGAAGAACTGACCCGGATTCCGGATCAGACGCAGGTCTTCCAGCCGGTGGTCGGTCCTAAAAAAGCCCATCCGCCCGTTCTGCTTCCGTCCGCTTATGACTGTATCCTTGGGTACAAAGGGGAAGGAGGACTTGGGGGCGCATTTTCCGCCATGGGTGTAAAAGCAGTGGAACTGGGAGATGCGGGAGCGCTGGCGGACGCGGATTTCAGGGAGGACTTTGAAAAGTTAAAAGATTTTGCCAGGACACATAAAGGCGTTTCAAAAGAGGTGTGTGAGGCGCTGTATGAAAAAGCAGGACTGCCGGAACATATCCGCGCCCATTGCCGCGCGGTGGGAGAACTGGCAGGCAGTGTGGCCGATCGGCTTACGGCGCACGGAGCCTGTCTGGATATCGAACTTTGCAGAAGCGGCGGATATCTGCATGATTTGTGCAGGCTGTCCGGGAATCATGAGGCGGCGGCAGGCATGTTTTTAAGAAGAGAAGGATATGCGGCACTGGCCGGGATCGTGGAAAGACATAAAGGATTTACAGAGGAACCTGAGACAATCTGCGAAGAAAGCGTGATCGTACGTGTGGCCGATAAGCTGATTCGGGAGGATAAGCGGGTACCTCTGGAAGTCCGCTACGAAAAAGCGCTTCGGATGGATCATGTGAAAGAAAGGATTCTGAACGATATTCGTATCCTTCGCAGGCTGACGGAAGAATATGAGGTGATAACAGGTGAGCGGTTATGAGAAGATGATTTATATGAACAACGCGGCGACTTCCTGGCCGAAGCCGCCGGAGGTGGCCAAAGCCATGGCGGATGCCGTAACTGCCCTTCCGGGCGCGGCGAACCGGGGCGGCATCCAGGATTTTGATGTATTTGACGAAGTACGAAAGGAACTGGCATGGCTTATGGGGGTATCCTGCCCGTCTCAGATCGCCCTGGGCTGTAATTCTACCTGGGGACTGAATCAGGCAATCTTCGGATATCCGTTAAAACCGGGGGATACCGTGCTGACTACCCGGGCGGAACATAATGCAGTGCTTCGGCCTTTGTACCGGCTGGAACAGGAAGGAATCCGCGTCATCCGTCTGCATGTGGATGACTGCGGGCGGGTGTGTCCCGGGGACTGGAAGGCGGCACTGGCAGAATACCGCCCAAAGCTGTGTGTGCTCATTCACGCTTCCAATGTGACCGGAGCCGTCAACGACGTGCCAACCCTTGCCGGGGCGGCAAAAGACGCGGGGGCGGATTTCCTTCTGGACGTATCCCAGACCCTTGGCATCCTGCCTGTGAAGGCGGAAGCATGGGGGGTAGATATGGCAGTGTTTACAGGTCATAAATACTTGTTAGGTCCCCAGGGGACAGGCGGCGTGTATGTGCGGCCCGGACTTGACCTGAAACCCCATATGACAGGCGGCACAGGCGTCTTAAGCGACCGGATGGAGATGCCGGAAGAGATGCCCCTTCATCTGGAAGCGGGAACCGGAAACGAACCGTCCTATCATGGCCTTCTGGCGGCCCTTCGGTGGAGCCGCGCGCATCCTGTGGATCAGGAAGCTTTGGGAACGACTGTAAAAGAGCTGGCAGAAGGTCTGAAAAAACTGGGATGCCGTGTCATCGAGCCTTCCGGGGCGTCAACGCCGGTATTGTCTTTTCTGATTCCGGGCGTGTCTTCCGCGGACGCGGCGGATATCCTGACCGGGAGCTACGATATTATCTGCCGGGTAGGCTTACACTGCGCGCCGGATATCATGGAGGATATCGGGATGCCGGGCGGAACGATCCGTCTGAGTCTTTCCCGGTTCACGACCCGGGAAGAAACAGAGGAAGTATTAAAAGCCGTGCAGGACATTGTGGAGAGCGGACTATGAAATTCGCGTGGAAGAAAGTGGAAAACTGTTTTGCAGGCGCCAGGACCTATGAGTACGAACTGCCGGTGACAGGGCAGGAGTTCTGCGGATATTTAGAAGGATGGGACATAAAAGAGAATCACAGATTCCGCCGTCCGGTTTTTTCCGCGAAAAACGGAAAACTGGAAATCAAGGGGATTCTGGCCGCCCGTGTGGTGAAGATCAATTATACGGCGGAAAACTGGGAAGAAGAAAAAAAGGAGACGGAAGCGTGGCTGGAGGAATTATAAAACAGATCGGCAGGACGAAAAGTATCTGTCCGGAGTGCTTAAAGGTCATTCCGGCAAATAAGGTGCAAAGGGAGGACGGCATCTATCTGGAGAAGGAGTGCCCGGACCACGGGCAAAGTTCCGTGCTGATCTGGGAAGGCAGCCCGGAAAGCTATGAGGCGTGGGGGCAGATACTGTCGAAAGACGATATTGTACCTGAAAGCAGGGAGGAAAAGGACGGATGTCCGTATGACTGCGGTCTGTGCAGCGCGCATAAGAGAAAGGGGTGCTGTGTCCTTCTGGAAGTGACAAGCCGCTGTAATATGCACTGCCCGGTATGCTTTGCAGAGGCAGGAGGCCCTGACAGCCAGGATGTACCCATAGAGGAGCTGGAGCGGCAGATGGAGTATCTGATGTCCCACGGAGGTCCTTTTAATCTGCAGTTGTCCGGCGGCGAGCCTACGGTGCGGGATGACCTTCCTGAGATTATCCGCCTGGGAAAGGAGAAAGGATTTACCTTTTTCCAGTTAAATACCAACGGTCTTCGTCTGGCAGAACAGCCGGGATACGCAAAAGAACTGAAGGAAGCCGGGCTGTCCTGTGTGTTTTTGCAGTTTGACGGTGTGGAGGAAGAAGTTTACCGGGTACTCAGAGGCAGGAAGATGCTGGAGAAAAAACAGGCGGCCATCGATGCCTGCGCCCGGGCGGGCCTGGGCGTCGTCCTGGTGCCGGTGATCACGCCGGGTGTCAACGAAGGGCAGGTAGGCGCGATTCTTACATATGCCGTAAGCCGTATGCCGGTGGTGCGCGGGGTGCATTTCCAGCCGATCAGTTATTTCGGGCGCTGTCTGAAAGCCCAGGGAAGCTACCGGATCACGATTCCCAGACTGCTTTCCCTGATGGAAGAACAGACAGAAGGCATGATGCGGGCGGAGCACTTTACCGGGGGCAACGCGACCAATCCGTACTGCACGTTCCAGGCCAATTACCTGCGCCAGGACGACGGCAGCATGCAGCCCATGATCCACGGAACCGCCCGTGCTTACGGCTCTTCCGAGCAGGCGCGGAAATTTGTCGAAAGACAGTGGGCCGGGGCGGAGCCGGAAGTGCCGGGCGGAAGTTGCTGCTGCGGAGTAGAGCCGGAAGTGCCGGGAGGAAGCTGTTGCTGCGGAACGGAGTCAAAAGTGCCGGAGGCAGGCCGCTGCTGCGGAACGGAGCCGGAAGTACCGGAGGGAAGCCGCTGCTGCGGAACGGAGCCGGAAGTACCGGAGGGAAGCTGCTGCTGTGGAACGGAACCGGAAGCACCGGAGGGAAGCTGCTGCTGTGGAACGGAACCGGAAGCGTCCGGAGGGTGCTGCTGCGGTGAAAACACGGAGCAGATGCAGCTTGACGTGTCCTCGCTGGATGAATTTCTGATCAAACGCCATAACAATACGTTTGCCGTTTCCGGCATGCTTTTCCAGGATGCGGGAAATCTGGATCTGGAGCGGCTGGAGCGCTGCTACATACTGGAAACGGACAGCAGGTACGGCATGGTTCCGTTCTGCGCGTATAATCTGACCAGCCTTGAAGGGAAGACTTTATATCGATGAAAATTTCAAATCTGGATCTTTGGGTAAGAAAAAATGAAGGCCTGGATCATCTGACCCGGGAAGATATAGAGAAAATACAGCTTAAAAAGCTGAATCGCCTGCTGGAGAGAGAAAAACTGCGGGGCGGGTTTTATAAAAATCTTCCCGAAATGCTGGAAACTCTTTCAGAATTATCCCGTCTTCCCTTTACGACTGAGGACGATCTGAAACAGTACGGAAACCGGATGGTGCTGATCAGCCAGTCGGCCATAGACCGTGTCCGTACTCAGGAGACATCCGGTACGACCGGCCAGGCAAAAAGGCTTTATTATTCATCCGAAGATAACGACAGAACGGTCTCGTTTTTCGCCGCCGGGCTTTCTGAGCTGGTGTATCCGGGGGATAAGACCATGATCTGTATGCCCTTTTCCGGCGGCCGGGGCCTGGGAGAACTGATCGCGGAAGCGATCGAAAAGCTGGGCGCGACGCCGCTGAATGTGGGAATCGGGAAAAATTACGGAGAACTGACACATATTCTGAAGACAGAGCGTCCAGAGACTTTTGTAGGTATGCCGGTGCCCCTTCTGTCCCTTTTAAGACTCTGCCCCGGCAGCAGCTTAAAAAGGGCGCTGGTCAGCGCGGATGCCTGTCCGGATACCGTGATGGAGCAGATCGAAAGCCTGTTAGGGTCTAAACTGTACCCTCACTACGGCTCCCGGGAGCTGGGGCTTGGAGGCGCTGTCACCTGCCCGGCGTTTGAGGGGATGCATCTGCGGGAAAATGATATAATTCCTGAGATCATTGATGAGAATGGGCAGGCGCTTCCCCGTGGCGAGTGGGGGGAACTGGTCATCACGACCGTACAGGCGGACGCCATGCCGCTCATCCGCTATCGGACCGGGGACCGCACGAGGATATTAAAAGAAGACTGCCCATGCAAAAGCAGTCTGTGCCGCCTGGACCGTCTGACCCGCCGAAGCGGAAAAAACAGGATGGAAAAACTGGATGACCTGCTTTTTTCTTTTCCGGAAATTGTGGATTTTAGAGCGGGGTTAAAAGACGGAGTATTACAGATTGAAGGATATACAAAGGATGTCTGCAAGGA
The DNA here is from genome assembly GCA_002491115.1 of Lachnospiraceae bacterium UBA7182. Lineage (GTDB taxonomy): Bacteria > Bacillota > Clostridia > Lachnospirales > Lachnospiraceae > Hominiventricola. The sequence continues at coordinate 36,291 of DKVI01000058.1, forward strand.
TCTGCCAAAAGAGCTGGCAGGGTATCCGGTGCAGTATCGTTGGTCTGCGGTAAAAAAAGAGGATGCGCCCTGTTATCCGGCGAAGCGCCGGGTGTCAGAGGAAACGTAGCAGGAACCATAACAGGAGGCAGGGGTGGAGAAAAAGTTTCATTATAATGTCCGCGTTCGGATCAAAGAAAAAGATTCTGTCCATGAGGAGTATTTCGGCCGGGGGATCGCGCAGCTTCTTCATGGAGTCAAAGAGTACCATTCCCTTAACTTGTCGGCAAAGCAGATGGGGATGGCGTACAGCAAAGCATGGAGAGTGATCAAAGAAGCCGAAAGGGCGCTTGGTATGATTCTTCTGCACAGGATGGGGCAGAAAGGGTCATGCCTTACAGAAGAAGCAGAGCAGTTTCTTGCCGTCTACGAAGAGGCGGAAGAAGCAGCCGTGGGGGCGGTGCAAGGGGTGTTTGAGCAGTATTATGGGTAATTCTTCATATTATAATTCAATGATTGATAAGACATGATGCCATGTGACTCATTGTCTGTTTACTTATTGTATTCGTTAGGCTATTATATATAACGAGGTGCTATAATTAATGGATATATTAAAAGTTTTCGCTAAAAACGTAAGAAAATATCGTATTGCTAAACATTTATCGCAAGAACAATTAGCAGAAAAAGCAGGGTTGCATAGAACATATATAAGTGCTATTGAATGCGAGAAAAGAAATATATCAATAGATAATGTTCAACATATTGCTAGCGCTTTGGAAATTGAAGCCTATTTGCTATTTGTGGAATAAATTTTATTATTGATTGGAATGAAAAACAATATGTATAACTATACCGATTATATAAATAAATATGGTAGAATAATGCAATTTAATAAAAA
>DKVI01000058.1:37377-37859 GCA_002491115.1 Lachnospiraceae bacterium UBA7182
TAGAATAATGCAATTTAATAAAAACAAGCAGGAACCTTTACATAGATGGTATCCTTTTGTAGAAGGATATTCAAAGGAATTTATCCGTTCAATTATAGATGAAATTGGATTAAATCACTTAACCTGTCTTGAACCATTTTCCGGGAGCGGAACTACCGCTTTGGAATTACAGAATATGGGCATTAAATGTGTATCTTTTGAGGTCAATCCCTTGATGTATTTAATTGGTAGGGTAAAATTAGATTGTTCGTACAGGTTGGAAGAAACGGAAAAGTGGTTTGATTATATTATTTATAATAGAAACGATTGTAAAATCACTGAACTACGATCAGAATTTGATACATTATATCAGTCAGATAACAAAAAAAAATGGAACTATAATACAGAAGTTGGAATAGCAATAAAAAAACTTGAGTGTACAATCAATAGTATTTCTGATAATAATTACCGAGATTTATTTATAGTAGCGTTATCGGCAATAC